>NZ_JACHIG010000019.1 GCF_014203095.1 Prosthecobacter vanneervenii
CCCACCATGCAAAGCGTTGGGTTTTCATCGACATGTCTTCTTGCCTCGATGCACCCAATTTGCCAATCGACAGGTTTTCAAACACGACCTAGGGTAAAACTCCCCGCCCCTCAAACTGCATATTTTCCGTTGAAGGTGCTGGAATCAAGCGATGCGTGGGCGGCTGTCCCGGCTTGGATTGAATAAATTCGTACCTGAAGCGAGGGCTCTTTGACTGAACATCGAAGGCTGGCAGGTGAGAGGATCAAAAGAGAAAGGCCATGCACAAGCTCTTGGGTCCGATCTGCCAGACGCAAGTATTTTGTGTGCTCGTTTGTGCTTCTATCTGGTATCAACGATGCTGCTGCAACGCGCGGCCTTCGTGTGCTGCCTTTCAGTGTGGCGGGTGAATCCTCACGCCTTCGCCTCCGCCTTTGTCAGGGCATCCATCAGTTCATTCGACTTTCGTGTGTCAGGGTGGTTCCTGCCCAGCAGCTTCAGGCGGCCCTCATGGGCGCGCCGGGCATATTTCAGGGCTTCCGGCTGCTTCTTCTGCATGCCCAGGCACACGGCCAGGTGGTGGCAGGTTTCCAGCGTCTCCGCACTCTCCGCGCCGAAGGCATGCTGGCAGATGCCCAGCGTCTGGCGCAGTTCCTTTTCGGCCTCCGCATCCTTGTGCTGCCGAGTCAGCAGGTCTGCCAGTGCGCGGCGCGACTTCACGGTTTCCCTGGCTTCCGGTCCGAAGGCACGGGTCTCTGCGGCCACGAGGCTGCGGCTCTCCCTCTCCGCCTCGGCGTATTGCTCCTGCGTGATCAGCGTGGCGATGATGGCCTCCTGCAGGTCCAGCACCCGGCGGTGGTCCTGGCCATAGGTCTGGATGAAGGCGGGCATGTGCCGGCGCAGCTGTGCGGTCACCTCCGCGCCCCGGTCCTCCGTCTGGCGCCATGCCAGCAGCAGCGCGATCTGGGCCTGGGTGTGCATATCCTCAGCACCGAGCACGCGGAGAGAGATGTCCAGCACCTCGCCGAGCTCCTTGCATGCCTCTTCAGGCTTCTCCTCTTCGTGCAGGACACGAGCCAGAAGCATGCGCTTCCGCAATGTGTCCTCTGATTCCGCGCCAAACACCCTGGTATAAAGTGGCAGCACCTGGCGGTATTCCTTTTCAGCCTCGTCATCCCTGTCCATTTCAGCCAGCAGGCCGGCCAGCGTGCAGCGGGACTCCACAGTCTCTCTGGCCTCGGGCCCGAGCAGACGCGTCTGCGTGGCGATGAGGCTGCGGCACTCCTTCTCCGCCTCCGCGTGTTTCTTCTGCTCCATCAGTGCGTCGAGCAGCGTGGTCTGCAGTTTCAGCACCTCGCTGTTGTCCTGGCCATAAGTTTTGACAAAGGCGGTCAGGTGCTGGCGCAGCAGCGCCTCCACATCCGCATCCTGGCCCATGCTCTGGAGGATCTCCATGTTCATCACCACATCCGGCAGAGGGGAATCATCTGCGGGGCCGTGCGCGCGTGAGGCCAGGGCCAGCGCCTGATCAAACTCCTTTCCCGCCTCCTCCTCTTTCTTCTGCAGCAGCAGCAGGAAGGCGAGAGACGTGCGCACACGCAGGGCGGAGGCGGACTCCGTGCCAAACGCCTTGTCAAAGAGGGGCTGCAGCGCGCGGTATTCGGCCTCGGCTTCTGTCCATTTTTTCTCGTCCCTCAGGATGCCAGCCAGAGCGCTGCGCTGGTGCAGAGCAGACTCGCTCTCAGGACCGGGCCGCTTGCTGTAAAAGGCGATCACGCGGCGGCACACTTTTTCCGCCAGCTCATGTTGGTCATTTCTTCCCAGGTTTCTGATGAAGTCTCCCAGCCCGTAAAGAGAAAACGTGTGCGATTCCTCCGGTTTGATCACACGCTCGCAAAGCGCCAGCACCTGCTGGTATTCCGCCTCGGCCTCCGTCCATTTCTTCTGCTGGCTCAGGCTGCGTGCCAGGCCGCTGCGTGTGTCCAAAACGATATTGTTTTCTGCTCCAAGCACCTTGATCTGCAGCGGCAGCAGGCTGCGGTACTCCGCCTCGGCCTCCGCCCATTTTTCCTGCTGGCTCAGGGCATGGGCCAGACGGCTGCGGGTGTCCAAAGTGTACTTGCTTTCCGCGCCGAGCACATTGACCTGCAGTGGGATCAGGCTGCGGCATAGCTCCACCACTTCCGCGTCCTTGTCCTGGGCGGCCAGGGCATCCACGAGAAGGCTCTGGCAGAACACTGCATCCTTGCTCTCGGCGCCGAAGATCTTGATTTGGAGAGGTGTCAAGATGCGGCACTCCGCCTCCAGCTCCGCGTTCTTGTCCTGGGCTTTCAGAGCTCCGAGGAGATAGACATGGCATTGCAGCGTTTCCTCGCCCTCATTTCCGAGCGCCTTGTTTTGCAGCGGGATCAGGCGGCGGCACAGCTCCTCCACCTCCGCGTTCTTGCTCTGAGCAGCCAGGGCTTGGATGAGCTGGAGCTGGCTGTGCAGCGTTTCCTTGTTTTCGGCCCCGATCACTTTGATCTGGAGCGGGATCAGTCTGCGGCAGAGATCCTCAGCTGCCGCGTGCTTGTTCTGAGCAGCCAGGGCTTGGAGGACAGGTGTCTGAATCGCGAGCAGGCTGCGGCAAAGCTTGTCCGCCTCCGTGTGCTTGTTCTGGGCATCCAGGGCCTTGAGAAGATGGAGCTGCCAATCGAGCGCTTCCTTGCTCTCGGCTCCGAAGACCTTGACCTGCAGCGGCAGCAGGCTGCGGGATTGCTCCTCCACCTCCGTGTTCTTATTCTGGGCGAGCAGGGCTTCGACGAGAAGGTTCTGGCAATGCAGTGTCTCCTTGTTTTCGGCTCCGAAGACCTTGACCTGCAGCGGGAGCACGCTGCGGCAAAGCTTGTCCACCTCCGCATGCTTGTTCTGGGCAGACAGGGCTATGATGAAATAGGTCTGGCTGTGCAGCGTTTCAGAGCCCTCGGCCCCGAGCACTTTCGTCTGCAGCGGGTGCAGGCGGCGGTATAGCGCCTCCACTTCGGCGTTTTTGTTCTGGGTACCCAGCACGCGGATGAGATGGTACTGGCAGCGCAGTGTCTCCCTGTCCTCGGCCCCGAGAGTGCGCTCGTAAATGACCAGCCTCTCGCGGAGGTCCGCCTCGGCCTCCGCCTGTTTTCCCTGCCAGTACCAGCCCTCAGCCAGACGTCGGCGCGTCATCAGAGTGACTGGATCCTCAGCTCCAAGCACCCGTGTCGCAGTGGCCACGAGGCTGCGCAACTCCTCTTCAATCGCAGTCCCCGTAGTGAAGCTGCCTTTGGCCGCGAGCAAGGCGGACTGGCCGCGCAGTGTTTCACGATCCTCCGCGCCGAAGACTTTCGACAGCACCGGCAGCAGTTCGCGCAGTTGCGCTTCCGACTCCGCCACCTTGCCCAGCATGCGCAGGGCGTCTGCAAGCAGGAGGCGGGCGCGCAGTGTTTCCCTGGCCTCTGCGCCCAGTGCCTGCATGCGCGTTGCCACGAGCGCCTGCGCGGCCTTCTCTGCCTCGGCGTATCTGGCCTCCGCGTACAGCGCCTCCGCAGCCGCGAGGGCCTTCTCATCAGCCGCTGCAGCAGGGCTCTTTTGGCCCGCCTTTTCCTTGCCGCTCTCTGCGGCGCGTGCGGGTCCGGCACCCACGGTGGAATAGAGCAGGGCCAAGGAGAGCGCGGAAGACAGAAGCGGTTTCATGGGTTGGGAGCGTGGTGGGTTGCCATGATCAACCGCCGGTATCGGCTCGTCACGAGGTTTTTGATCTAGAACAAACTCTGCGGAGCTTTGTAAGTCTTACTCCAAGGGGACAGTAACTTTCGGCATGGTCCGAAGGTGACCAGGTGAAGGGGGCGCATAAGGGCCTCCTTTCACCTGGCTTGGGCTATCTCAATCACGTCCAAGGCTGTGTTGGCAGTTTGTGTTGCTGCGGGGGGGCGGCGACGGCGTAGGAACGGGGGCTGGGGCAGGAGGCGATACTGGTGACCGTTTTTTTTGCTCTTCAAGATCACGCATCCGCTGCGCCGCATCTTGAGTCGCTTTAAACGCCTGGCGATAGGCTTCTTCAGCCTGTTGGATCGCCTTCTCGTTTCCAGCCGTCCGAGCTTCTGATTCCTTGATCATCGCGTCCAGACTTTGAATTTGCGCAGCCGGATCGGCACCTGTTTCCTCCATGATTTTATCCACCTTGTCTCTCAAGTGTTTTGGCAGCCGCTTCCTTCCGTAGTCATACCCTTTCTTGGTCCATTTGAGAGTCTCTCGAAGATTTTGAAGACTACGGATATTATCTTGATTCGCTTGCAGCACCTGCTTTGCATCAGCGAGTTCTTTTGAGAGTCTTTGCTGCTCTGCCAGGCGGGCTTTGAATTGTCGCTTCGCAGCGCCCAGTTCTGATTTGTCTGCCAAATCCAAGACATCTTGGGTGGTCAGCGGCGGGGGGCTCGGGGCTGTGGATGCCAACGGGTTGCCGAAGCTAGAGTTGCCAGCATTGCCACGGCTGTCGGGAGCGGCTCCATAGGACTTGCTCTGCGGCGTGAGGTGTCCCCTGGCATCGGCTGCCGCAACCACATTATGGAAATAGTCGCTGCGGTGATCGCCCGCCTCCTCCGGGTTGCCGTTGTAGCGGTGCACGAAATCTTGGAATCCGGGCTTGGGCGGGGATGCGCCCTGGGTGCGGTACACGAGGTCATGGACCTCCGGTCTGCCGTTGAGGGCGGAATGGGAACCTGTGGCGTCATCATGTTCTTGGTGCTGAGGATCAAGGTCCTCGTGGGTGATGGGTGGCATATACCAAGGACTGGTATCATGGGACACAGACGACGAGGTGCCGGGGCTGCGGCTGGGTGCTCTGGCACCGAACTGCGGGCTGCGTGGGTCACGGAGAGCAGGGGAGTCCTGCCGACGGGCCTCATTACGCGGGCGGAGGTTGCCGTCCTCATCCATGTAGTGTGGGGAATCGCCGTTATTGTATTGCTGGCGCACGGCATCAAAGACACCGCTGGCCTTGGCGGCGGTCACACCGTCCTGGTGTGGTGTGGCCTCCTCCGTGTACTGGAGCTGGCGGGCGCTGGCCTGTGCGCCGCGCTGGGAGAGCGCCCGGTAGGTGGCCTCTGGCTCCCGCCTTTCAGGCAGATGGCTGCTGGCCCGCACCCCGCCGCTGCGCGGCATCGCCTCCGGGTTTTCATCATGATCATCGTCAGCCTCCAGATCAGGACGGCGGACTCGGGAGGCTGGCAGGTGAGAGGATGCAAAGAGAAAGGCCATGCCCAAGCTCCTGGGTCCGATCTGGCAGACGCAAGTGCTTTAAAGCCGGTTCAGCTGGGAAAGTAGCAGGAGGTGGTAGGCTGGCGTTTTGCGCCAGTCGGGGCAGGGCAGGGGCATCACGGCTTCAGAGGCAGCATCACCTCATTCAGTCGCTGCGCAGGCAGGGTAAAGGGGCCGTCATACACCGCATACACGGGCTCTTCCACCCAGGCGAGCTTCCGCGCCCGCAGCCATTCGCGCAGCTGGTCCATCGCCTGCGCACGGCCCGGGCCCTCCGGCTGGCCGCTGTAGGAGCACACCGCCACGCGTCGTGCGGGCAGCGTGGCGATCTCCACCGCCGCATCTCCGGCACGCGGCGCCTGCTTCTGATGGCTCTCCGGCAGCACAAAGCTCATGGTGCTCTTTTCCATCAGCACCGGCGTGGTCATGGAGATCTTTTCCCCTTTCTCATTCGCTCCGCCGATGTAGCGAAACAACCGCATGAAGCTGCCGCCGTTCTCCGCCCCGCGCGTGCGCGCGATCTTCAGCGCCGGATACTCGCGGATGGAAAGCCGCCCCTCCGCCACCACCGTCTGGTAGGGCGTGGTAGGGTAGTTTTTGCGCGAGGACGAGGCGCAGGACTGGCAGCCGAAGCCCACCCCCGTCAGCAGCGCCAGCGCCATGACAGAGGATGCCGGCCGGCGGCGCAGCGTTTGAAGAGCAGAGGAGAAAAAGCGTTTCATGGCAGGTGTGCAGAGAGTGAGCCCACCCATTCAACGCCTCCCCCCGCCGCACGGATTCTCATTTCACTGCCCAGCCCGCACTTTGCCGCACCGGCTGCCGCCCAGCACCTCTGTGCTGGGTGGAGGCCGCGCGACGCCGCCCCAGCGGGTGGCATCCGAGCAAAGACATGATTTCCGATTCTCTCCACATGGGTTAAGGTCATCTCGATCCGTCCCCCCGCTGTTTTTTGCTTTCCTAACGTGTCTGAGATGCTGAATGACCGTGTGCGCCCCTTGCAGCTAGGCTGAGTCCCGCACATCCGTGAAATCACCGCATCACTCCGGCTGCTGCCAAGGTGCTGCCGCAGGCGTGGCGGACGGCAGGGGTTGGAGTTGCTTTTGTGGCACTGGATCTTCAGTGGGCAGCTCTTCCGGCCAAGGTTCTGGGAGTGTTCTGGAATACCAAATCCAATACCCTCTAATTCGATACCGCAGGCTGAACCTGCGGTTGATTTCATTCCTTACCATCCTGGCCAGTTTGTCCGGAGGCGCCATGAGCCTTTCATTCTCTTTGGGCTTCGGCAGGGCTACCGCAGGCAGGGGGGTAAAAAGCATCACCACGGAAAGCGCCGCGCAGACCACCGTCATCAGGCAGCCGAGGCAGAGCAGCAGCCCCATGCCAAAGCCAGAGTCGGCACGCGCACCACCTACCCGACCCGAAGGGCGGCCGAACGACGGACGGCAGAGTCTATGCGACATGGGCACCGTTTTACCGGAGGCACAGGCGCGATGTCAATCCTAAGACCGCGAAGCATCCACACATCCGCACGTTCAGGGCAGGGGAGGCTCCCCACCCGCCTCCGCCCTTTGCCGCACCGGCTGCCGCCCAGCCCCTCTGTGCTGGGAGCGCCGGTGTCCCACCGGCTCTGGGTAACGCTCCGCCGCAGCCGCGCTGCGCCGCATCAGCACACACGCACCCCCATCCCCACGAAAGACCCCGCACCTGCAGCCCGTATGCTGCGGGTGATTCGGACTTCGCTGCTTTCCCTCTCTCTGCCGCTGCTTCTCCCCGCGCTCTGCGGCGGGCTGGGCGGTGGTGCGTTTGCGGCGGAAAAGGCGGCCGCTGCCAGTGCCGCTGCGCCTGCCGACACCTCAGGCATCGACTGGGCCAGGGCGCGTCAGCATTGGTCCTTTATCCCGCCCAAGGCGCAGGCTTTGCCCGCCGTGCGGGACACCGCATGGCCGCGCGGCCGGGTGGACAGGTTCATCCTCGCGCAGATGGAGCAGCACGATCTCACCCCTTCGCGCGAGGCCGAGCCGCGCACGCTGCTGCGGCGGCTGTACTTTGACCTCACCGGCCTGCCGCCCACGCCGGAGGAGGCGCAGGCCTTTCTCTCTGACACACGCCCGGGTGCCTACCAGAGGCTGGTAGATGATCTCCTGGGCCGCCGTGCCTTTGGCGAGCGCATGGCCTCGCTGTGGCTCAATCTCGCCCGCTATGCCGAGGACCAGGCGCATCAGGTGGGAAACAACACCTCGCTCAATCTCCCCAATGCCTGGCGCTATCGCGACTGGGTGGTGGCCGCCTTCAATGCGGACCTGGGCTATGACCAGTTCATCCAGCGGCAGCTTGCCGTGGATCTGCTGGAGCCGCAAAACAAGGCCGACCTGCCCGCCCTGGGCTTTCTCGGCCTGGGGCACAAGCTCTACGCCCGCGGCCGCCTGGATGTGCAGGCCGAGGAATGGGCCGAGCAGGTGGACACCGTCTCGCAGACCTTCCTGGGCCTCACCGTGGCCTGCGCCCGCTGCCACGATCACAAATTTGACCCCGTCTCCACGCGCGACTACTACGCCATGGCGGGCGTGTTTGCCTCCGTAAAAAAGGTGAGCCTCCGCCCCGATGGCAAGGATGAGGACGACAAGACCAACGCCGAAAAAATGGACCCCGGCACGCTGCACATCGTGCGCGATGATGAGAAGCCGCACGACCTGCCCATCTACCAGCGCGGCAATGTGGACACGCCCGGAGACGTGGCCCCGCGCGCCTGGCTGCAGGTGCTGAGCAAGGGCGAGCCCGTGAAGTTTCAGCAGGGCAGCGGCCGCGCCGAGCTGGCACGCCACATCGCCGCTGCGGACAATCCGCTCACCGCACGCGTGATGGTGAACCGCGTGTGGGACATGCTCTTTGGCCGCCCGCTGGCACGCACCACCAGCAACTTTGGCGCGATGGGAGACAAGCCCACGCACCCCGCGTTGCTCGATGACTTGGCCGTGCGCTTCATGCAGCAGGGCTGGTCCATCAAGCGCCTCGTGCGCGAGCTCGCGCTCTCCGCCACCTACCGCCAGAGCAGCCAGGGCAGCGCGGCGAATGCGCAGCTCGATGAAGCCAATGACCACCTCTGGCGCATGAACCGCAAGCGCCTCGGCATCGAGCCCCAGCGCGATGCCGTGCTGGCCGTGGCGGGCACGCTCAGCCCCGAGGGCGGCCGCTCCATGGACCTCGCCGCGGCGGATCATTACAAGCGCACGCTCTACAGCCAGATCAGCCGCAAGGAGCTGAACAAGACGCTCATGCTCTTTGATTACCCCGATGCCAATGTGCACGCCGCGCGCCGCTCGGAAAGCACCACGCCCACGCAAAAGCTCTACGTGATGAACAGCCCCTTCATGCAGGCGCAGGCGCGCGCCCTCGCCCAACGCCTGCAGCAGCATGCGCCCGATGACGCCGCACGCATCCGCCACGCCTACGCGCTGCTCTTTGCCCGCGAGCCCCTGCCGCAGGAGACGGAGCTGGCACTGCACTTTCTCCAGCAGCCCGCCGATCCCGCCGCAGGCATGAGCCCGTGGGAGCAGCTCGCCCAGGCCCTGCTGGCCACCAATGAGATGACCTATGTGGACTGACCCCTCACTCACCACCGCCGCAGGCCTGCCCCTCACGCGCCGCGCCACACTGCAGCGCCTGTCCGCAGGCTTTGGCGCCATCGGCCTCGCAGGCATGATGGGCGGCAAGGCCGGTGCCGCCGTGCGTCAGCAGATCACACCCAAAGCGAAGCGCGTCATCTTCCTCTTCATGAACGGCGGGCCGTCGCACATCGACACCTTTGACCCCAAGCCCGCGCTCAAAAAATACGAAGGCCAGCAGCCCTCAGGAAAGCTCTACAAAGCGCCCAAGACCAGCGGCTTCATGTCCTCCCCGCTGAGCTTTCAGCGCCACGGCCAGAGCGGCATCGAGGTCAGCGAGAGCCTGCCGCATCTCGGCAGCATCATCGATGACTGCTGCGTCATCCGCTCCATGCACACCAATGTGCCCAATCATGAGCCCGCGCTGCTCATGATGAACACGGGAAACATCCAGCCCATCCGCCCCTCGCTCGGCTCCTGGGTGCTGTATGGCCTGGGCAGCGAAAACGAAAACCTGCCCGGCTTTGTGGTCCTGCGCCCCACGCCAAACATCGTCGTGGGCCCCGCCTTGTGGAGCAATTCCTTCCTGCCCGCCGAGTATCAGGCCACCGGCGTCATCACCTCTGACATGGCCGTGGACAAGCTGGTGGCCAATGTGCGCAACTCCCAGCTCCCCGTCAAAGCGCAGCGCCGCCAGCTCGACCTCATCCAGAGCCTCAACCAGCTCCACGCCGCGCAGCGCGAGCACGACTCCGCGCTGGAGTCGCAGATCAAGGCCATGGAAACCGCCTACCGCATGCAGAGCGCCGCCAGCGATGCCTTCGACATCAGCCGCGAGCCCGAGAAAATGCGCGAGCTCTATGGCGACACGCCCTTTGGCCGCTCCTGCCTGCTCGCGCGTCGTCTGGCCGAGTCCGGCGTGCGCTTCATCAGCGTGTACTACACCAGCACCAGCAACCAGCCCTGGGACACTCATAGCAACCACTACCAGAGCCACCCCAAGCTCTGCGCCGACAGCGACCGCGCCTCCGCCGCGCTCATCAGCGATCTCAAGCAGCGCGGCATGCTCGATGACACCCTCGTCGTCTGGACCGGCGAGTTTGGCCGCACGCCCTACTCGCAGGAAGCCCCCGACAAGAACAAGCAGACCGACCCCATGAAGCGCGGCCGCGACCACCACCACACCGCCTTCAGCACCCTGCTGGCCGGCGGCGGCATTCGCGGCGGCCTGGCCTACGGCACCTCCGACGAGCTCGGCATGAATGCCGAGCAAAACCCCGTCCACGTCCACGACCTCCACGCCACCATCCTGCACCAGCTCGGCCTCGACCACGAAAAGCTCACCTACCGCTACGCCGGCCGCGACTTCCGCCTGACCGATGTGTTTGGGAATGTGGTGACGGATGTGCTGGGGTGAGGTGGGGGGCTCTTTGCGCGCTGCCGTGGAACTTCAGCAAGGAATCCATTGCGCAATGGTTTCATTGCACGAGTCGACTTCCACCTGACCGATGTCTTTGGCAATGTGATGACGGATGTGCTGCATGAGGGGGGGGAAGTCGTCCTCGAACTCCTACTCGAACTCGTCCTCGATCCTTGCGCTGCGCCAGCTCCAGACACTCACACAGAATGCCCCGCATGCATTGTAGCACCGGCTTCAGCTGCTCAGGCCAGACTCCGCCCGCCACGCAGCCCACATCTCACGTTCATGCTGTGACGCAACGCGTAAAGGTGGCCGCATGAAGGATGAGCGGTCAACCCGGCTCAGCAGACAGCCCCAGCGCTTGCTCCACAATCGCACGCTCAGGGGCCGCGAGATCCAGCAGAATCGTTCGGTCCTGCCCACCAGCTTTCACAAAGTTCACGATGGTGCGCAGGAGTCGCAGCGAAAGCCGGAAGTCCGGCACGCTTTCACCAGCCTTCTCCCACGCTGCCGCCCAGCCTTCCAGATTGTCAGTGGAGGGGAAAGGTGCTCCCTCTTGAAAGACTCTACCCATGTGCTGGACGACGGCTTCGCCGAGGAAGGGGAGGGTTTGGTGCTTGTCGAAAAGTTCGAGCAAAAGCGATATAGTATCTTTGCGTCCTGTAGGATTAAGTCCGACGGAAAAAACGACACCAATCAAATCGTATACATATTCTCGACATACTGATGAACAAGTGCTGTTCAAAGCCAATCCTTGTTCCAGCATTTTGAAGGCTTGTTTTTTTTGCCCTTCGGAGAGATGCACCGTTGCGAGAACAAGATAAGTGTCTGCTCGCGTTTCTACCGAGTAATCCAAATTTTCAACAATGTTGTCAAAATCGATGAACGCTTTCTTTAAATTTTTCAGTGAAAAATAAGCAATGCCTCGATTGTGTTTTGCTCGTGCAATCTCATCTTTGTCCGCATCATCGCTGTTAATTACAGCGGTAAAGTCATCGATTGCATTTTGATATTTACCCATATTGGCGTGAACTACGCCGCGCATGGAAAGCGTACTAATATTTAATGCTTTATTAGATTTTGACTTCTTCAAAACGAGAGTGAAATCAGCAATAGCTTTATGAAAATATTTAAGATTAAAGTAGTTTAATCCTCGTTGACACAATGATTTCGTAACCTGTTCAATTGAGGCTTCTTTATGATTTATTACCTCTGTATAATCCATAATCGCACGCTTTAAATCTCTTAGCGCTGTATATGCACAGCCGCGGTTGAATAAAGTCATGCATTTTAAATTCGAAGAAGCGTCTGCATGCGTGATAGCAAAAGTATAATCATTGATTGCTTCCGCCAGGTGGCCATTGTGAGCTTTTATAAGTCCACGCTCCATGTGAGCTGTTGCCAACTCTTTCATCTCCACTTTTTGAATATCAATGGCCGCCTCAAAGTCACGCAAGGCTTCTGCATTTTTCCCCACCTGTTTAAAAACCACCCCTCTCGCCGTGAGCATTCTTGCGCGCAGCTCTGGAGTGCCTGCTTCTGATATGGCCTCAGCAAGGCATTCTAGACACCCCTGCTCGTCGCCGTCAGTCAAGCATTTAAACGCCACGAGTGAGCTTTCGGGCAAGTTTGCAGTTACTTTGGCCCGCATTTCATCTGTCATCTTCTCAAGCTCTTTAATTCCAAGGTTGGCCAGTAAAAGCTTAACCCTAAGATTGCCTTCCTTCTTATTCTTTGAAATTGCAGCTTCAAAATAAGCCCGGGATTCGGAGGCTGAATCCGCCGCCCCCAGCCGTTCATCCAAATCCTTGTCATCATACCACACGCGCAAGAAATCCACGAGCAGCCGCAGGGGCTCGTGGTTGGACGTTTCCTTCACCTCCACGCAGATGCGCATGAGCGGCTCGCTGATTTCGTAGAGGGACTCCCGGCCGCGCTGATTGGCGGTGACGTAGCCCATTTCCCGCAGGTCCTGGAGCTGGCTGGAGATGGTCTGTGGGGTGGCAAAGAGGCGTTTGGCGATCTCCTTAACGGGCACGGTACCTTCAGCGCGGCAGAGGTGTTCGATGATCTTGCGCTGCTGCGCCGGGAGCCAGCGCAGACGCTCCTGATAGTAGGGGGTCAGCTCGTCCACCATCTTCATGAACGGGACTAGCAGCGAGTCCATGGTCTCACGCGTGATGAACTGAGACAGGACAATGTAGATTCGGTGATTGCCGCCGGAGAGGTGGTGCAGCGCCTGCACGCGGGAGCGGCCACGGCTCGTGGAGAGGAACTCCACCACATCCTGCTTGCCATGCAGCGTGGCGATGTTTTTGAGGAGTTCCGTGGCTTCGGAGACATTGAGCGGCTTGAGATGCTCGGTGTGGAAGAAGCCATGAAAAGGATTGTCCCTGTGGGTCATGGCGTCCACCAGCCGCTGCGCGGTGGCCACAAAGCACACGCATGCGTTTTCCTGGATGAAAGCGCGCAGCTGCTTCTGCCCGGAGTCTCCCAGGCTGGTGAGCAGGGCGTCGAGATTTTCAGTGACGACCAGCAAAGTATGGCTGCCCAGAGCCGCAAGCAGTCTGGCAGAGACGAAGTCGAGCGCCTGCGCAGGTTTGAGCTCGTAAGCCTCCGCCAGCTGTGCCTCCTGAAACTCTGCCGGGTAGCGCGCCTCCAGCGCGGCATGGATCTTGAGCAGCAGATCCAGCAGCGTGGTGCTGGTCTCGTCTTCATTGAGCCAGGCGATGCGCAGGCGGTCATGCACGCGCTCGTCTTTGCCAAGACGGCTGACGATGAGCGAGACAAGATGGCTTTTGCCACAGCCACGCGGGCCCACGAAGAGCTGGTAATGCTTGCTCCCGGTGGTGGCGCTGTCCACCACGCGGTCCACGGCATCCTGCAGGAGGCCCTGACGCTGCACCAGAATGGACTCCAGATGCGCAGGATCGGTGCGGCTGGGTGTGAAGACCCAGAGAGTGCCGGGCTCGATGGAGCTGCTGGGAATGACGGGCGGGCTGGTGCTCATGGTGGTGCAGAATAGATGAGGCTCAGAGACTGCGGTGGAGCTGCCACCAGCGGCGGATCAGCGGAAACTTGAAGGTGTGGCGGCCTTCGGCATTGCGCCGCAGGTAGTGGTCGCGCTCCAGCAAAGAGAGCAGCCGGAGGAGCATCTCACGATCGTCAAAGGTGCTGCTGGCCTTGAGCAGGGCTAGAAGTTCATTCACCGTGGGCGGCTGCTCTTTCACCGCCAGTTCGTCCAGAATGATCAGCACTGCGGGCTGATGATTGCCATAGTAGGTCCGCAGGCGCTCATGGTAGTGGCGGAGTTTCCACGGATCGCCGGCATCCAGCAGATGATCTGCCACCACACTCTGCGCGCTGTCCGGGCTGGCGGGGAGTCCCCGGCTCTTCAGTGCACGGACCACATGATGAATGTAGAAGGGAAAGCATCCGGCCTCCTGAGAGATGGCGGCTGCTGCCAACGCCTGATCGGAACACTGGAGCATTTCCCCCTGAATGAGCATCGCGGCCAGATGCGCGGCGTCCGGCTCTGCAATGGGATGCACCTCGATCTCCGCCATGTCATTGAAAGGATCATTGGCATATTGTTTGTCCCGCAGGGAGTGCAGCACATGGTGCAGACCGATGGAGCCAGTGAGGATCATGCGCAGCCCCGGCAGCGTCTGCCGCAGAGCACGCAGGGTGTCCAGCACCTCCATGGCCGTGCGCTCCCCCTCGCGGTCACGGATGTTTGCCAGCATGAAGGGCACCTCATCCCAAAGGAAGAGCAGCCGGGTGCTGCTGGAGTCGTTTTCATGGATCAGATCCTCCAGAGTCTGGGTGAGCATCTCCTTCCAATGAGTATTACTGGCGCTGGGCAGCTTGATGAGGCCTGCCACCTCCACGCCTCCGAGTGACTTGAGCAACTCCATGCCCCTCCGTGCGGCTTTCTGCTTTCCGCTGAGGAACTGATTCACTTCCTTGTAAACCACCATGGCAAACTCCATGGCTGTGTGGCAGCGCTCCAGATCCTGAAACACCGGCACCCAGCCTGAAGCCGGGGCGCTTCGCATTTTTTTAATGATGGTGGTCTTGCCAATACGCCGCTCCGCAGTGAGCACGATGCTCTGCTGCTCAATGACCTCCCACAGATGCTGAATGAAGGCATCCCGTCCAATGACGGAGTCTGAGTCGATTTCCCCACCTGGGTTTGATTTCATGGGTAAAACATACGTCTATTTTAACGTGCGTCAAATTTGTCGTATGTATATTCGGGTGCAAAAGAGGTGTCACAAATTCAGCCGCCGCCTCCCTCCCATGGCGGCTGCCAGTTTTTCCATGGGATTGTCCGAGGCGGTTGGGAGCGGCGGGGGCTTTTGTGAACACGGCACCTCCCGAAGCGCTAGAGGACAGTGACTCAGAGGATGCTGAATCTTAGATCAATGCGGCCAACAATTACCATTCAGCGGTTTAACTAAGCCAGATAGACTTGTCCTAAGGACAAGTCTATCTGGCTATAATCTCTTGTCAAGACAACAACCCCGCAGATGCTTTTGAATAAAGGGTTGACAATCGGATCTTTAATGCCTACTTGTTTATGTCCTTAGGACATAAACAAGTAGGCGAATAAATCACCGCATGGACCTCACCAAAGCCATCACCCTTTCCCTCGGAGAGGTGGCGGAGCCGGTCGTCACGGCGTACCGGCTTGGGGTCATTCTGCACCAGCTCTACGCTGAAAAGGCTTACCAAGGGGAGAAGATCAGCCGGCTGCAAAAGGACTTTGCCACATCGGCGGAGTTTCATCAGCGGCTGGCGGAGCTGCTGAATGCGGGTGTGCTGCGCCCGCTGCGTGGATGCAGCGCCACCGTGTACAGCCTGCTGGGCAGGCGCGATGACGATGCAGAGGAGATCGCCTGCAGCATCGATCCCTTTTGCTACCTCTCCCACCTCAGCGCCATGGCCCACCACGGGCTCACCGAGCGCATCCCCACCGCGCTGTTTGTGTCATCGCCAGATGCCAGGGCGTGGAAGCAGTTTGCGCTGGAGCGCATGGAGAAGGATCTGAAGCGCGGCTATGCGGCATATCGCGAGCACGGCCTGCCCCTGCTCACACGGCTGAAGCTGGACAAGATCGGGCGGCGGGAGGTGCACCGCTTTGCCTCCAGCCATCTGGGAGCCTACAAGAACGTGCAGGGCAAGACGCTGCGTGTCTCCAGCATCGGGCGCACGTTTCTGGACATGCTGCGCAACCCGGAGCTGTGCGGCGGCATGCGGCATGTGATGGAGGTTTTTGAGGAGCATGCCGCCGGATACCTGCCGCTGATCGTCAGCGAGATCACCCAGCACGGCTCCAAGATCGACAAGGTGCGCGCGGGCTACATCCTCGAAGAGCGCATGCATCTGCGGGATGCCACCGTCGAAAGCTGGGCTGCATTGGCGCAGCGGGGAGGATCGAGAAAACTGGACGCCTCCGCCGAGTATGTGCCAAAGTGGTCTGACAAATGGTGCCTCTCCCTCAACCTCTGATCCCTGGCATCCCTAATCCATGAAGGACGTCGGAGCACATGACATCGCCGAGTGGGTCCGTCAGGCTCCGAGCGATCAGCGCGAGCTGCGTCAGGCGGTGCACACGGTGCTGGCCGCCATCGCCAGCGATCCGCAGCTGCGGGCCTCCATGATCATGAAGGGCGGCATTCTTCTGGCGGTGCACTACCACAGCGCACGCTTCACGCGGGACATCGACTTCTCCACCGACATGAAGCTGGGGCAGGTAGATCCAGAGGACGTGCGGCGCCGGCTGGACGATTCCCTGCGCCTGATGGTGGAGACGCTGGACTATGACCTCGACTGCCGTGTGCAGGGCTGCAAAGTCAATCCGCCCAACCGGCCCAATGCCACCTTTCCCAGCATCGAGCTGAAGATCGGCCATGCTTACAAAGGCACACCCAAGCACCGGCGGCTTCTCCAGCTCCTGTCGCCCAGTGTTTTGTCCATCGACTACAGCCTCAATGAAGCCATCTCAAACGTGGACCAGATCGTTATCGGGCTGGATCAAAGCGTGAACGCCTATCCGTTTGCCGAGCTGGTGGCTGAGAAATTCCGTGCCCTGCTGCAGCAGGTGGATCGCAACCGCTACCGCCGGCAGGATGTCTATGACCTGGCGCTTCTCTCCCGTCTGCCACGCGATAAGTCGATGAATGCAGCCATTTTGCAAAGCCTGCTCATCAAGGCGCGAACCCGCAACATCGAGCCAACCCGCGAGTCTCTTGGCGATGAAGAGATCAAGCAACGCGCGGCGGCTGAATACCCCACACTCAAAGACGAAGTGCAGGGAGAGCTCCCAGACTTTGAATCTTCATACGCCGAGGTGATGGCTTTTTACCAAAGCCTGCCTTGGTAAAAATCGACGGCATAGAGCGCGCCCCCAAAGTGCGTGATGAGACCAGTACGCTCTTGCCCCCCGGAAAGCTCCTGCCTCCCACGCCCGTTGGTTCAGGCATGAAACGCCTTCTTCTCTGCCTTGCCCTTGTGTCTCCGCTGTCGGCTGCTGAGCGGCCGGAGGTGGTGACGCCGAGGCAGACGAGTGGAGATACGGCCGTGCAGCCGCGCTGGGAGGAGACGCTGGTGGTCACTGTGGGGCCGAAGGAGGCGGACATCGTGGGCGGGGATCAGCGCGCCATCCAGGCGGCGGTGGATCATGTGGCGCGGCTGGGCGGCGGCACCGTGCGGATCAAGGCGGGCACCTACCACCTGCGCAATGCGGTCTATCTCCAGTCAGGCGTGCACCTCCTCGGCGAAGGCAGCCTGACGGTGCTGATCAAGGAGCCCTCCGCCACGACTCCGCTCAAGCTGGACAGCGATTGGTATGATCAGGAGATCACGCTGCAGGATGCCAGCGGCTTCCGCGTGGGCGATGGCGTGTGCCTGCGCGCCAAGGACGCCAAGACCGGGCGGCAGACCGTCATCAAGCGCACGCTGGTGGCGCGCAGCGGCGGCCGCTTCAAGCTGGACAAGGCCCTGCGCGAAAACCTCTGGCAGATGAACGACTCCACCTGCGCCACGCTCCTTCCCCTGCTCAGCGGCGAAAACGTGAACGATGTGCGGATCGAGAACCTCGTGCTGGACGGCAACCGCGCGCACAATGCGGAGCTGGATGGCAACTACGCCGGCTGCATCTTCCTGCAAGACTGCAACCGCATGCACATCAGCGGCGTGACCGCGCGCAATTATCACGGCGATGGCATCAGCTGGCAGATATGCCACGATGTGGTAGTGGTGAACTGCCTGAGCGAAAACAACAGCGGCCTGGGCCTGCACCCCGGCAGCGGCTCGCAGCGCCCCATCATCCGCGGCAACATCCTGCGCGGAAACGACATCGGCCTCTTCTTCTGCTGGGGCGTGAAGTACGGCCTGGCGGAAAACAATCAGGTGGAGGGAAACCGCATCGGCATCTCCATCGGCCATCGCGACACGGACAATCTCGTGACCGGCAACACCATCCAGGGCAGCAAGCTCAGCGGCCTGCTCTTCCGCCCCGAGCGCGGGCCGGACTTTGCCGGACACCGCAACCGCATCGAGCAAAACCGCTTCATCGACAACGCCCCGGAAGGCGGCGCGGTCATCGACATCCAGGGCGGCACGGAATCCATCACCATCAGCGACAATGAGTTTGCGGAGACACGCGGCGGCAGGCCACGCGTGCTCGTCAAGGAGGGGCCGGAGACAAAGCACATCGTCATCACGGGCAGCCGCAAAAAATAGAGCGAGGGAAGGGGAGGGCCAGGCGCGTACCGGTTTCTCTGCACCGCACCCACGCCGCCATCCTGCCAGCCGCCGCTTTTCTCATGACACTCCGCGCCTTCACCACCCGACTCGTGCTCGCCACGCTCACTGCCGTCTGCTCCGCCACGGCGGCAGACGCGGGCAAGCCACCTGCTGCCACCACCACCCCCCCCACTGCTGCGGCGGAGGCTGCGCCCAAGCCCTCGCCCACCACACGCATCGCCCTCTGGCCGGGCAGGGCGCCGAATGGCGACGGCACCTTTGAAGACTGCGCGCTGGAGCTGGAGGTCTTTCTGCCGCCTGCGGGGAAAGGAAACGGCGCCGCCATCGTGCTCTGCCCCGGCGGCGGCTACATCCGCCATGTCACATCGCGGGAGGGCTACCCCATCGCCGAATGGCTCAATGCCCACGGCATCGCCTGCATCATTCTGGAGTATCGCCTGCCCAGGCTGCGCCACGCCGTGCCGCTGCTGGATGCCCAGCGCGCCCTGCGGCAGGCGCGTGCCAATGCCACGAGCTGGTATCTCGATCCGCAGCGCATCGGCATCCTGGGCTTTTCCGCAGGCGGGCACGTGGCCTCCACCGCCACCACGCATTTTGACGCAGGCCGCGCCGATGCCGCCGACCCCGTGGAGCGCCAGAGCTGCCGCCCCAGCTTTGCGTGGTTCGTCTATCCCGTCGTCACCATGGGGCCGTACACGCACACGGGCTCGCGCAAGGAGCTGCTGGGGGAAGCCCCGCCCGCAGACCTCGTCAGCCTCTACTCCAATGAGCAGCGCGTCACCGCAGACACACCGCCCGTCTTCCTCGCGCACGCTGTGGACGACAAGCCGGTGCCCATCGAAAACAGCCGCCAGTTTGTGCAGGCCATGCAGACCCATCAGCGCCCGGTGGAGCTGCTGGAGCTGCCCTCCGGCGGCCACGGTCTCAATGGCTGCAAAGGCCCGCTTTGGGAGCAGTGGAAAGCCGCCGCACTGCAGTGGTCCGCGCAGCAGGGCCTCATCCCGCTGCTGAAACAAGGCGCGCAATGAGCGGCCGGCGGAGCGGGTGCATCTTGATGGTCGCGGCTTTGCCTGCGCTGGAGATTGCGGGCGCGTGAGAAATCGTCCCGCCCGTCTCCGCCGGAGCATCGCGAGGGCGCCAGCATCGTGGTCCGCACAGTCCCCTGTGCGGCACGCCAGCTCCACGATTCCCAAGCCACACCAGCCGCCGCAGCACCCAGCGCTCATGTCTTGCCATGCTGGGCGCTTTCGCAGATCAGGCGACACGAGCGTGCGCCAGCATCGGGGTCCGCACAACGCGAAGCCAGCCGAAGGCAATCCTCTGTGCGGCTCGCCAGCCGGTTTCATGCACGAGTCACCGACCTCCACCAATCCGCAAACACACGCCCTGTGTGGGGATCAAGATGATCCCCCTCCGTCGGCTTGTGACTTCACCTTCAGACTTTTTTTAACGGATCGTGATGGCATGCTGTATCATGGCATTCCATGCTATGACGCGGCACGTCCTTTGCTGGAGCAGCCCCCTCCATCAAAGCGGCTGCCAGTTTTTCCAGGGGCGGGTCCGGGGCAGCTGGGAGGCGCGGCGCTCGGCTTCGGCGATGTCTTGAGGGGGCAGCTGCTCGCGGGTTTGCTGCACGCATTCGCGGGCGCCGTCTTCCTTCAGCGCCTCGGCGCGGAGAAACCACGCGAGCGCCAGCACGGGATCGCCAGGGTGGCCGGGGCGGCTTTCCAGCAGGAACCTGCCGAGAGCGATCTGCGCCGGGCCGTAGTCCTGGGCGGCGGCCTTGGCCAGCCACTCTGCGGCCTGCGCAGGATCTTTGCGCACGCCACGACCCCGGGCGTAGCAGCGGCCCAGATTTTCCTGGGCCTTGGGAAAGCCCAGTGCAGCGGCCCGCTCCAGGTGCTGGATGCCGCTGGCAGGGTCTTCATCCACACCCCGGCCATCGAGGTAGCAGAGCCCCAGCTCTGTCTGTGCGGGTGGGTAATGCTGCAGGGCGGCCTTCCGGAAGGCTTCGGCCGCCTTGACGTCGTCCCTTTCCAGGCCGGCGCCGGTGGCATGGCGCATGCCCACATCGTACTGCGCGGGCGCATAGTAGCAGGCGCTGGCGAGCTGCAGCCACTGCAGCGCCTCGGCTTCGTCCTTGGCCACACCCTCGCCAAAATGGTACATGAGACAGAGGCGGTACTGCGCTGATGGCAGTGTCTGCCAGTGCCTGTAGGTGGAGACGGCGTGGTCGCTGTCGCGCTGCACGCCGTAGCCGTCGCGGTAGCAGTCCGCCAGCTTGAGAATGGCGATAGGGTAGGGGTGCTCCTCAATGAAGGCCGTCAGCAGGCGCACCCCGCGCTCGGGATCGGCGGGCCGGCCGGTGCCATCGAGGTAGGTGCACGCCAGCGTGTAGCGCGCCATGCCGTGGCCCTGCCCGGCGGCCTGCTCCAGCAGACGCAGGCCCTCGGAGTAGTTCGTCAGCTTTCCATAGGGATCGATCATCTCATGGCCGAGCAGGTACTGGGACTCGGTGTGGCCCCTTTGCGCAGCGCGCTTGAGGTAGGGGATGGCGTCATCCGGATCTGCGGAGGCATCCCGTGCCCTGAGCAGGAGAAACTGGCCGTAGGCACCCAGGCTCTCGGTGCCGCCCTGCTCGGCGGCTTTGCGGTAGTAGGTGGCGGCCTCCTGCGGGCCCCTGCTAAAAAAGCAGCCCTGCTGCAGGCCCCTGGCCAGCGCCAGCTGCGCGGGCTCGTAGCCGGCGTCGGCAGCCTTTCGGTACCAGCGCTCGGCGGCGTCCGTGTCCCGCGTGAAAGAGGAGGGCTGGGTGTAGTACTCAGCCAGACGGAACTGCGCCTCGGCATCGCCCTTCTCAGCCTGGGCCAGCAGCTTTTGGCGCTGCTCCTCCTCTCCCGCGACCATGCGCCGGTACTGCTCTGGCAGCAGGGCCAGACGCTCGCTGGGAGAGAGCTGCCTGCCGCCACCCTGCGGCGTGCCGTGGGCGGAGGAGCCGGGCGCGGCGTTCTTCCCAAAGGGGCTGCCCTGCGGGCCATAACTCCCTTGTTTCCCACCGGTCGGCCCGATCGAGATGACGCCCCCGTCCGGCATCCTGGCCACGAGGCTGCCGTCGGGGTGGTTGATGACGGTCAGCTTGCCCTGGGGCGGGCTGCCTGCAGGCGGCTGCGCCGGAGAAGCGGGCGCGGGAGCTCCTGAGCCGGGCATTTTCTTGAGAGAATGGTGGTCGTCACGCAGGCCGGAGCGCGCCACGGTTTCAGAGGCCGCATCCGCCTGGCGCTGCCGCTCGCGCTGGGCTGCGGAGGGGGGGCGGGGCCGGTCGCTGTAGCCCGGGCCCACGCCAGCCCCGGCGCCGATGCCTGGGGCAGGCATCCCCGGCATCTGGGAGGCCAGGCCACGCCTGCCCGGGCCTGCGCTGCCAGAGAGCCCGCCATACAAAAACAAACCTGCCCCGCAGACCAGCAGGGCCGCAGCCCCGAGCCCCACCCAGGTCCAGCCCGAGAGACGCCGCTGCGGTGCCTGCTCAGGCGGCACGGCACTCTGCCCACGGAGAGGGCCCGGGTAGAGCGGAGGAGGCGGCGCTTTGGCAAACTCCGGCCTGCCCCCCGCCAGCGCCGTGAAAGCCGGCAGCGGCGGCGGCTGTGATCGCGCAGTGAGTGAAGGCGAAGGCGGTGCCTCTGCATTGAAGCTCGGCTGCGGCTGCGCCTGTGCAGTGAGCGGTGGCGAAGGCGGTGCCTGCACAGCGAAGGGCGAGGGCTGCTGTGCCTGCGCCACGGCTTGTGCCTGCGTATTGAAAACCGGCAGCAGCGAAGGCGGTGCCTCTGCATTGAAGGTCGGCGGTGGCTGCGCCTGTGCAGTGAGTGGCGAAGGCGGTGCCTGCACAGCGAACGGCTGCTGCTGTGCCTGCGCCATGGCTTGCGGCTGTACCTGCGCCGCCACCGCATGGCCGGTGCCGAGAGCGAAGGCCCTGGGGTCATACCCTGTCTGGGCCTCGGGCAGCAGCACGCGGTAGGGGTAGAGATTCAGCGGGCGCTCGCGCAGAAAGGCATACGCCTTGCGGATCTCGCCATCCCAGAGCTGTGCCTGGGCAGCCAGCTCGGCATTGTCTGGTGCCTGGTGCACCGGCCCCCACACACGCCACAGCGCATCCATGCAGGCCCGGTCCACCGCCTCGTGCGTGATGGGGGCAGACAGCCCGAGGAGGTGCATGGCATCAAACAAGGTCATGGGCAGAAAGACGGAGCGGAAAGCGGGGGCGGAAAATCAGAGCCGAGAGCGTGCAGGGGAGGGATCAGGGGACTTTTCAGGAAAGACCTCCCTGTTTAATTAAGCGAAGTCTGCAATAGATTCCAGTGGATAGAGAAATTGCAGAAATTTTCACACCGAATTAATACCATGTCCGGCTGCAAATCGGTCCCGCGGGTGGAAGCCAGCCCTCCGGCGGAGAGGGATCGTCCCGATCCCTCACACACACGCAAAGACCAACGTTCTCGCGTCTGCCAAAGGGCCTTGGGTTCGCAAAGACCAGCGTGCCCGCGCCACCACAAAGCCGGGCCTCCCGCATCATCCAGCGCCATCGCGATCTTCCACAAACAAGCGCCAGGTGTGGGGATCAAGATGATCCCCCTCCGTCGCTGGGACGAAGCTTCCGGGGAGCGAAGCCTCTGGCGGAGAGGGATCGTCCCGATCCCTCACGCTCTCGCAAAGACCAGCGCGCCCGCGTCTTCACAAAGCCGGGCCTTCCGCATCATCCAGCGTTCTCACTCACTCCACCCGCACCCACAGGTGCGGCATAGTGGTCCGCACAGTCCTCTGTGCGGCACGCTAGCTCCACGATTCCCAAGCCACACCAGCCGCCGCAGCACCCAGCGCTCATGTCTTGCCACGCTGGGCGCTTTCGCAGAGCAGGCGACACGAGTGTGCGCCAGCACAGTGGTCCGCACAACGCGAAGCCAGCCGAAGGCAATCCTCTGTGCGGCTCGCCAGCCTGGTGGTGCACGAGCCACCGCCTTCAGCACCCTGCTCCGCGGCGGCCTGGCCTACGGCACCTCCGACGAGCCCGGCATGAATGCCGAGCAAAACCCCATCCACGTGCACGACCTCCACGCCACCATTTTACACCAGCTCGGCCTCGACCACGAAAAGCTCACCTACCGCTACGCCGGCCGCGACTTCCGCCTCACCAATGTCTTCGGCAATGTGGTGACGGATGTGCTGGGGTGAGGGGGGACTGCACATACGTCCGTTCTGACGCACGTCCGCTCTGACGTAGGTTCCATGAGCAGAGTCCGCCAAGTCCTGGCATTCAGGAAAAACGATGCGCATGCATTGTAGTACCGGCTTCAGTCGGTCCGGTCAGACTCCAAATACGACGCAGCCGCCTGGTCACGAAGCAAAGCCGGAGCTTCAATGCAGCCAAGTCTCGCGTTTCCCACCTTGAACAGCAGTTGGCAGCCTCCCTTGGGCAAGACCTGAGCCATCCTCACACCGTGCAGTGAAAAGGTGGATAGGGCTTGCACCAAGGAAGACAACCTTTCCGCTCTCCTAGACCGGCTTCTTGCCTCATGGCTTAATGGTTAGATGAGGGCTATGCCCTCACGATGCTACTTGTCCACCCAGAGAGGGAAGACTTTGCCTTTTTTCGGATAGATCGTCTTGCCCGTTTTGGGACAAACGAAATATGGCCGAAAGATCAGCTTCTTCCCGTCTGGTGGAGGCAAGCGGAACAATTCGAGTTGTTTCACGGCCTTTATATAAGAAGGTTCCGCTGACGCCCACCTACAAAGGCGGCCATTGACAGGGGTACAGTGTGGAGGTACAATTCAATACGCACTAGGATTGCACCTGGTACCCTTTGCCCCGCGTCAGCGGAAATATGGGGACTTGGTTGCGCTTCGAGTACCGGCCTGATCTCTGTTCGTACCAGAGGTTGGGCCTTTTTTATTCCGCGCAGGAGACGACTGACTCGAAGTCTTTTGCTATCGCTCCCGCTGCTGCTAATGTTTTCATAATCGTCTAATATTGGTCTAGGAGGGGAAATTATTCGGTTTCATCATCCACTATTATGGTGAATGACAACCAGCTAGTGATGCGGTCCAACTCGGCTTTCGAGATTGTGAGCGGTGCTGTGATCTGGAATTTGCGGCGCTTCTGCTTGTCGAGATACAGAGTGTGCTTCTGTGTTTGATCGGTCTCATTTCCATCCTCTTCTTCCTCGGACTCCTTTTTTCGCTGCGGAGTCGCTGTAACGACATTTTCAGGAGAGAGCAACCCTGCAAAGCGGAGAGAAGACTCAAAAACTTTGGCACACCTTTTGCCGCACCCCTTAGAGACAACAAACTTGCGGGCAATATCATTACCAACCAGCTCGACATTCATCTTCTTGCCAGCATGTCCATTAAGGAACTCGGCATAATAAGGCACTCCCATGATGCTCTCCAGCAGAGCTTTGTTTTTTGAATCATCAGTCGTGGGAGAGACATAATCGCGCGCGCGGTCGAGGAGTTCAGCACCATTTGGGCTCAGAAGTCCGAACAATCGGGCAGCGACCAATTTGCGATAAAAAGGAGTCGAGCTTGGCGCCTCGTATTTGAAATGCTTCGCCACCTCTGGCATTTTGGCGCGCTCCAAGCCATTCGAATGGATCTCTGAGACGAATTGGATCATGATCTCTTCCAAATCGAACATCGGGAGATCCGTCGTGTAGTCCTTGCCTTCGACTTTAGTCGAAGTGGGTGACTTACCGTTTGACGCAGCCGTAGTCGGATCATCAACTTTGGGGGATTCCGCGGAAGTCGTGGTATTAGGATGCTCTTGCATACCTAATTCTACCTTGGCTTGCAAAAATAGTCAAGCATGGCGAAGGCACAATAACGCCATACATCGCTTTTTTCATCGCTTTTTCAGGCGATAAAAAAATCACTCCAGCCAAATGTCCATTTCAGATCATGTACACATTGCCTCAACATGAGCTTCTAAAGCACCACGTAATATTCTGATTATCAATAAACAAAAAGACTGATGAAAAAATGTGATAATCTGAATATGAAATGAAGTGAACATCGGACTTTAGGTTTGCTTTACAAGCTCGTCCTTTTTTTGACATTCATAAAAAATATTTTCCTGGCCTCTTGCACCCCTTGGAACCCAGTGCAAAACCTCCCCCCAGGGCCATCATGATGTTTGTAACCTCATCGATGTTTTTCCCAGGAAAGTCATTACAGACTACTTCCATCATCAACGCCGACCAGGCGTAAGTCGAGGCCGACGAAGTGGCAGTTGAACTTGTGATGCTGACAGGCAGCCGCGAAAAATAGATGCCCCCCCTCACTCCACCCGCACCCACAGGTGCGCCAGCGCCTTTTCCCCGCGCGCATTCACGTGCTCCACTTTCACGATGTAGTCCCCCGCCTTCGCAAAGCGGTGCGTGGTGACCGCGTAGCCGTCCTTCGCCAGCGCCTTGGCGTTGCCATCCGACGTCACCGCCACGGGCGGCGTGCCGTCGCCAAAGTCCCAGGTCTCGCCGCCGGCGTCGCGATAGGTGCGCACCTTGAAGGTTATCTCCTGGCCGGGCTTGAGATTCATCGTGGGCGAGAAGCTCGGATGGATCGCAGGCGGGATGTTGACCTGGTCGTCCCCGATCACCTGCACGATGGCAAAGTCGTAGCTCGTGTTCCCGGCGTCGTCCGTCACCTTCACGATCTCGCTGGTGCTGCCCGCTTTCGTGTAGGTGCGCTCAAAGCTCGCGCCGCTCTTCTGCGTGCCGTCGGAGAGCGTCCACTCATAGCGGGCGATCTTGCCAGACGCGGCCCAGGACTTCGATGCATCCAGCGTGATCGTCTCGCCCACATGGATGAGGTGATGCGGGCGCGCCACGGCGATCACCGCAGGCTTGTGCTCGCGCACATAGCTCTGCCACGCAAAGGCGTAGGCCTCCTGCGTGCCCCACTTGCCGGAGGGCTGGCGGCTCTTGATGCCAAAGTGCAGGTGCGACCACCCGCCGCTCGCGCCTTCCTTTCCCAGCAGGCCCATGCGCTGCCCCATCTTGACTCGCGTGCCCGGCTGCACCGCCTCATCAATGCTGTGGAAGTGGCTGTAGCGGTAATACCAGCCTCTGGCATCCAGCACATACACCACATCATAGCGCGGACGCACCGGCGTGAGCGAGTAGCCGTCCAGCGTCTGGTTCCGTGCGCTCACCACCAGCCCGTCCGTGGCCGCCACCACCTCCACCAGCCCCTCGCAGCCGCCGAAGTCGAGATCGTTGTGGTAATAAATCTTCTTCCGGTCCGGCTTGTCGCCGCCGTCGGCGTAGGTGGGCTCGTTGGAAAACTGCGTCATGGTCGCAAACCAGCGCTGCTTCAGCGGATAAACAAAAGTGCCCGGCTCGATCCACGGCGCGCCCGCAGGCCAGAGGCGCAGGCGTGCATCCGCCACCAGCCCCCAGGAATCCTCGCCGCTGTTTGCATTGTAGCCGCGGGTGATCGGGCAGTCGATCTGCACACCGCCCACGCTTTGCGGCAGGTGATAGTTCGCGCTCGTCAGCCACACCTCCGCGCCATTCACCGCCACCTTCACGCGGGCCTGGCGCACCGCATGCGCCATCGTGTCTGTCTTCTCCTGCAGGTCCAGCAGCTTCACCTGGGCCACACTGCCATCTGCCAGCTTCACCTCGGCGGCTTCGCCGATTTTCAGATCCACCGCGCGCAGCGTCGGCTCCTGCGTCGGCTCCGGCGGTGCGGCATGCAGGGCTGAAAGAGAAAGCAGCGCGGCGGCGAGCAGGGCCAGTGTGGAGAAGGATGTTTTGTATATCATGCGGCACCGAAAGAACGCACCCAACCCCACCGCCCTTTTGCCGACGGGTGTCTTCTCTGCGTATTTTTATCCTGCCGGGCACACTGCAGCACAGGCCGCGCAGGCGCATTCAGCTACTCATCGGCGCAGATCCTGGCATCCAGGTCAGCGGGGTCGGTGCGCGGTTCCACGTTGGGCTTCTTTTCTGTGACGCTGGCCCCCTCAAAAAGCGTGATGCCCACGATGCGCCCTACTTCGGGAGCACTCCGGTGAACCCCGGCAATCAGATACAGGCGGACACGGCCCACGATGAGGAAAGGGTGCAAAGAACCAGGCAGCGAAACCCTGCCATCTCTCACCGCCTGCGAATCGCCCGGCACTGCCCTTTCGATGGAATGCAGCACCAGCTCGGACATGAGCTGGATGCGGCCAAACTCCCAGCCGAGACTCGAATCCCAGAAGCGGAAGGTGGACACCTCCGCGTCGATGACCTGCAGACCGGGGCGCGAAAACGGCAGCGCGGCGCGGCGCCTTCTCAGCAGGGACTGCACCTCTGCTTTCATTTCTTTCAGCGCCAGGCAGATCAAGAAGCATGCGCTAAAGACCCCCAGCATGGTGAAGGGGGCTGCCACGGGCACGTTTGAAGCAAGCATGCTTTTGCCATAGGCCAGCACCCGCAGCAAAATGAGCAGGCCCAGGCCCAAATATAAAAACTCCATGCCTGCGCCCGCCCACCACACGTCTCTCCAGCAGCGCATGAAGGCCCAGGGATTGTCTTTGCAAGACTGGCTGTAAACACGCCTGATCTCGCTCACCGGCACATCGCCCATATCCAGACGGTGGCGTGTCTCCGGAGTGGTGGAGAAGAGCCTGTCCAGCCTCTGCTGCTGGCTTTCCAGCGAAGGCTGCTGGGTTTCAAAAGTCATCGTGCCACACTTTTAGTGTGATGCGGTGAAAAGGGCGAGATGAAAAATCAGCAGCCGGGATGGCATGCCAGTTCCTGGTGTGAGAAAGCCGCTGTGATGAACTTCACAAGCTCTCTGGGGGCCAGCATTCCCATGACACCCGCCACCCCTCCATCGGCTCGTGCTGCCACCCTCAGGCCCGTTCTAACACATCGTGGTATGACCCATAAAACAAAAAGATGCGATTTAACCGATAAACCAGCTTTATCGGAAATAGCGCATAAATCCTCCCAAGGCCCATTCCGCCTTCACGCCTTCGGCGCTTCCTTCGTCAGCTTCTCCACCAGCTTTTGCGCGGCCTGGGTGTCAGGGTGGTTCTGGCCCCGGGCTTTGAGCCAGCCTGCCAGCGCGCGTCTGGCGTAGGGCAGGGCCTCTTCCGGCTTGTGCTGGGCCTGCAGCCCCAGCGCCAGATTGTAGCACCCGCTCAGCGTGTCCGGATGCTCGCGGCCGAGCGTGCGCTCCTGCACGAGCAGCACGGCCTGCATCTCCCGCACGGCCTCTTCTTTTTTGCCTTCATGGTTCAGCGCCCCCGCCAGATTGGCCCGGCTTTGCAGCGTGTCCCGGTGCTCCGGGCCCAGCACACGTGTCTGCAGCGGGATGAGCCTGCGCAGCTCCGCCTCCGCACGGCCAAATTGGCGCTGGTCATTCAGGCTCCACGCCAGCTTGACCCTGCTTCCCAGGGTCAGGACATCCTCCGGGCCGGACACGCGCTCGCGGATCTCCAGCAGCTTGCGTATTTCCGGTTCGGCTTCCGCAGGCTTGCCCAGGCGCAGCAGTGCGTCGGTATAAAAACTGCGCGCGCGCAGCGTGGTGGCGTCTTCCGCCCCCAGCACCTTCTCCGCCACGGGGATGAAGAGGCGGTAGGGCTCCTCCACCTCCGCAAATTTTTCCTGATACGCCAGTGTCTCCAAAAGCATCGCCTGGCAGTCCAGGGTGTCCTTGTCCGCAGGGCCCAGCACCCGGACCATGGCGGGCAGCAGTGCACGGCCCAGCTTTTCCGCCGCGGCACTCTCGTGGCGGGCGTTCAGCACCAGGCCCAGCAGCAGGCGGGCCTCCAGGGTCTCCGCCGCATCCGCGCCCAGCTTTTGGGTGCGCGCCTTCACCAGCGCGAGTGCGGACTTCTTCGCCTCGCTGAATTGGTGCTGCGCATAGAGTTTGGCCGCAGCGTCATAGGCTGCCCCGCTGATGTCCGGCCCGCTCTCCGCCGCCATGCCCGATGCCGTCATGCCGATGAAAAGGAACAAAGCGCACATCAGTGCAGAAGCGGGAGCGAAAAGCCTTTTCATAGAGCGTGCAGTGGGGCCGGGGGTGCATGGATTAATGAAGCACCCACCCAAGGCGGCAAGCACAAAGCATCGACTTTTGCCTAAATAAAAATGCCGAGCCAGCAGGCTCTGGCTGCGGGCCGCCCGCCGCCGCTCACTAGGATGGAAGGCACTCAGCGCGGTGACCCCGGAGCCGCTTTTTTCGGACGCACCGCCTGCAGCTTTTGAGCTTCCAGATTCTTGTCCGGATGCAGAAACCGCCACTGGGCCTCATCGCCCTCATGCCTTTCAGGCGCATCAAAATTCGGCAGATCCTCCCGTGCCTCGGGATTCGTGGGCAGGCGCCTCCACCAATGCCTGTCTGGCGGCTCCTCCGTGCCGGGATGCCGGCCCTCATGCGAGGTGTCTCCATCCAGGCCCTCCAGCAGCCTGCCCGCGGGACCTTTCTCCTTTGGCACGATGCGGTAGGGCCTGCCCCTCTGCCGGCGCATCTCCTCCGCCATGGCACGAGTCGCCGGAGGCGTGATCATCGGGTGAATGGCAGACGGCGGCCTGGGCGCAGGCTGTGGATGGTATGGCTGCAGATCCGTGTGCGGCACCTGCCATCTGCCGCCAGGGGGCTGCCCCGGAGGCGGCAGCTGCCCGCTCAGGCTGCGGGGCACGCCTTGCCCGTCCAGCGTTCTTTCAGCGCCATTGCGCCATTCAGACTTCTCCGTGGCCATCTGCCCGCCCAGCCCCTGCTGCTCCTTGCCCCAGAGCGGGTGCTTTCCGCCCACATCCGTATGCTGCCGCTGGCTGGGAGTCTGCTGCCCGGCGCGGGTGCCCCAGGGGGTGCGTGGTGCTAGGAAAAGGTGGCCGGGTCTGGGGGTGTTCGGGTTCATGCCAGAACTTCTTGGGATGCCTTTTCAGACTGCAAGCCCTTTTGGCCTCCAGCATGGTATAAAATACTCCGAGCTACCATGATGGAAAACCTCCCCCAATCTCACCACACACAGCGCCCTCAACCACCAACACCCCTCCCATCCCACCACGCCACCCTCGTCGCCGCGCCTCTTTACTGGGAGCGCCGATGTCCTCATCGGCTCTGGCCGAACGTCCCAGCGCCCCCATCCTCCAACACCCCTCCCATCCCACCACGCCGCCCTCGTCGCGCCTCTTTACTGGGAGCGCCGATGTCCCCATCGGCTCCGGTCGAGCGCCCCAGCGCCCTCATCCACAAACATCACTCCCATCTCCCCACGCCGCCCTTCGTCGCCGCGGCTCTTTACTGGGAGCGCCGATGTCCTCATCGGCTCTGGCCGAGCGCCCCAGCGCCCTCATCCTCCAACACCACTCCCATCCCCCCACGCCACACTTCGTCGCCGCGCCTCTTTACTGGGAGCGCCGATGTCCTCATTGGCTCTGGCCGAACGTCCCAGCGCCCTCATCCCCGCAACAACCGCCCGTGTCACCATCCCAATCAAGGCTTCCGAGGGCATTTTTCTCATCCAGACCAGCAGGCATCTTAAATTCCAATTCAACTTGCAGGTTCGCTCTTAAGGCTATCTTCCCGCCGCCCAACCTTGTGCTCATGAAACACCTGCTTCTCACCCTCCTGCTGGTCTCCCTCACCTCTGCCACTGCCCTCGCAGACAGCCCCGAGGCCATCCTCAAAGACTACCGCAAGCAGGCTGTAAAGGCTGTGGAGCGTCTGAATCAGTCGTTGGAAAAAACTGCCACCCCGATGATCACCAAGCTCGTTTCTAGCGGCGACACCGCAGGGGCCGAGCTGCTTACGGCGCAACTCAAAGCCAAACTTGCTGGCGAACCCGTGGCAGCACCTCAAGCCAGTGCCGTGCAGCTTTTCTCCCTCTACGATGAAGCCCGCGCCAAGGCTCTTGCCCCCGTGCAAAAGTCCAGCATCGCGCGCATCGACAGCCTCTTGAAAACCGCAGGCGGAGCCAAGCTGGAAACAGTCACGGAGCTTGGGAAAGTAAGGGAAGAAATTGAGGCTGGAAAAGTTTCTGGCGACTCCAATTTGCCAACGGAATGGGCTTACAAGCGTACACCTTCAGACAGGGAGGAAGCGGCTATATCGCTGAATCCCGGAGGAAAGCTTGTTATGAATGATGGAAGTGTAAAAAAGACAGGCACTTGGAGACGCTCCGCCGACAAAGGCATTGTAACTTTACTGTTTGAGGATGGCGATAAATGGACTGTTGAGATCAAGGACGGTATTGGCAAGATTCAACGTAGTATTGGTGTCCGTTACATGGTCGCCAAGTAATTCACTGGCTTGGAAAGCCACCAAGAATTAAATGGAATTTCTTTAATCGAATGAATTGTTAATCGATGGTTTTTGGCAAATTCATTGACCGCTTTAATAGTTAGCGGCCAGGCTGTATCGTAATCATGCCCCGCGAAAATGCCACCTGGCTTCAACTTAGGCCACCAGTGGGCTAAAGTTGCACCTGAATCCTGGCCGGTATGGGCGTATCCATCGACGTAGATTAAATCGAAACAGATGTTTTCTAGTATTTCGTTTTTTGCAGCTTCCTCAAATGTCTGACGTATCACTATGGCCCTCGGATCTCTGAGGTTGTTACGTGCTACCGTCTCCTCATGTGCAGGGTGTCTCTCATCATTCCATTTATCTATTGCGTATAGTTTTCCAAGATGAGGGTGATGATTGAGAAGGGCAGAAGAAAAGTTGCCGCATGCCACTCCTAGTTCTGCAACGACTCCACCGCTGGGGACTAGGTAGCCGAGATCGATTCGGCGCGCTGGTAGCAGCTTCAGATCCATATCGAGTCCTTTCTTCGGCTCAGGTGCTTCAAACATCTCACCCATGGATCTTTCAGAGGCTGAATGATGCAATCTTGTCCTTGCCACTCGGTCTTATCACACATTCCGATACGCGATGCGATGCACATCAAAGTATGAATGGGCGTCGCTGCTGCAGGCATGTCCAATCTATAGAGAGGCGATTTAATCCAACTGATGTTGGAAATTGTTGATGTCCATGAATCAAGGGAAGCTTCTATTATCTGTTGTGTTTTTTGATAATTGCCAGCGAGTAGTTCAGCATATGCAAGGATGCACTTTACTCGTAAAGCACTTAGTATGGAAGGGGGGTGGTTAACATAATGGCTGGCGTTGTTGAAAACAGCTGCTTCTTCAGCTGCAGCCTCCATGTCATTCAGTGTAAAGTAGTAAAATGAGGCGGCTGCCTGGCTCGTGGTCCATCTTGACAGTAAAGTGGTGCTCTCTGGCGGATTTAATGCTAAACCGATGACTCGGTGCATCATGTCAGAGTGTTTTATATGTCCTTCAATGCCCCGGTATGTTAACCAGCATCGAGCGTGCCATCGGAATTCAACGGGAAATTCGGAGGCGGTATCCGCTTCCAACAGGCTCCAAGCTGCTTTCCATTTTTCGTCTATCGTCGCAGCGGAATGCAACTCCAGCATCGATGCTTTCTCTATTGCTGTCTTCATGCCAGTTCCACGCTGAGTGCCAGGTGTTCTCTTGCCACGCTGTCGCACAGTTCTGCGGCGGCGTATCCATGTGCTTCCTCCATCACGCGCAGGTGCTGCAGCTTTCCGGCCAGCGGCACGCCGGCGGCGTGTATGGCGTAGATCACGCGCGGCACATATGGAAACATGCCGTGCTCGGCGTAGCCGCGCAGCCAGTTCATGGAGACGGGCAGCAGGCTCAGCGGGATGCCCAGCTCACGCACGGCGGCATTGAGATAAAACTGGTCGCCAAAGTCTCCCACAGGTGGGCGTTTGCCCTGCTGCACATCACGCCAGATGACGCGCGATGTCGCAAACACGGCGGCATGCTGCGGCTTGGAAAGATCACAGCAGAAGAAGCCGCTGTTGAAGTAGCTCAGCGCATCCAGGCCATGGGCCTCGATGTCATAGGACGCAAAGGATTTGGGGTGCTTGTGCCCGTGATCGCGCACCGCGCACCAGTTGCCAGACTGCCACACGGGCGGGAAGCTGCGCACCGGCCTGAAGTCCAGATCGCAGAAGACCATTTTTCGCGGACCCACCAGCAGGTCCAGCTTCATCTTGGTCTCGTAGCCTTCGGAGTCCGCGCATTCGATCACCAGCACAGGCAGTCCAAAATGTTTGCGGAAGGCGGCCACGGCCTCGTCGCGCAGATGAGCATAGGCGGGCGTGCAGATGGTCACGCACACGGCCTCGGGCTCGGACATCGCGGAGAGCCTGCTTTGGTGCAGGCGTGGGTCGGGTGTCTTGGGCGTGTCCGCCGTTTGGGGTGGTTGGTAGGGGTTTCTCATCTTGGGGTTGGGCTGGGTCTGTTTCATCAAAAATAGGTAAATCCTCCTCCGCCCACCCCGCTGAAGTCCCAGCCCCAGCTGCCGCCTTTGCTGCCTCCGCCTGAGCTGCCGCTTCCGCTGCTTCCACCACCGCTGCTTCCACGCATGCCCTGGGCGGTGGTAAAGCTGGGCCGCTTGTTTCCGGCGCGCACGGTCAGGTTGTTTTGGGTGATGCCTGGCGTCACGGTGATGCCCGGGATGCTGTTGATCCACTGCCGGGCCAGCCAGGGGCTGCCCACTTGCATTTTGCCGATGGAGGTCTGGATCATGCGGGCCTCTTCTTATTGGGTGATGTCGCGGTCATCGATCGGTGGATAGGCCTCCACCAGTTCGCGGAACCAGAAGCCGCCGATGTTTTGCGGCGTGTCCTCCACCGGGTACACCTCCCAGTCCGTCATCGGTGTGGCGGGGTATTCCACCACCTGCAGATCATTGCCGATCTCCACCTCCGCCGTCCCCGCGTCAAAGAGCACCTTGCCGCTCGTCTGAAAACGTGGAAAGCGGCAGCCCGGGTGCAGGCATTCGGGGATGTTTCCCTCGCTGCCGTCAAAGCTCCACGTCACCGTGTCCGTGATCGGTGTGGGAGACCGGCTCGTCGTGCGCGGCCACGGCCGCTCGGAGAGAAAGCGGCTCGTCTTGAACCACGTCGGGTACATCGCCCCGTCGCGCGTCTTGCTGCGCACATGCACCACATTGCCGTCTTTCTGATTGCCGGAGAGCGACAGGTTTCCCTGCTCAAACCACAGCTTCAGCAGCACCGTGGGCCAGAACTGCATGCGCTTCACCCACGACACCTGGAAAGGCGTGTTGCGCTCCAGATTCGTGCGCGTCCGGCCAAAGATGAAGGTGCGCTTCTGGTAGTCCGCCTTCATGGAGTGCACCAGCGTGTAGCCCTGCAGGCTCGGCGGGATGGCCTCGGCGTTTTTGATCCACGCCGGGCAGTCGCTCCACAGCACCACGTTGCTCAGAAAGTCCGGGATCATGTCGTTCACGCTTTCCTTTGCGGTGATGGAAAAGCCGCGCTCGGCAGGGTTGGGCGTGTCCACCCAGTCAAAGTTGGAATTGATCGAGGGCATGGTCTTTGGTTAGGCACGTGGTTGCGATCCCCAGCCGACGACCTGGTCTTTGCGGAACTTGTACGAAATCCCGCTCTGCGAGGTGAAGATCAGCCACGTGGCCACACGCGCATACTGGCGCGGCTTCACATGCCCCACCTCGTCGGAGAGACGGCTTTTGGGGCTGTTCGTCGCAGCCGTGCCATCGTCTAGGTAAAGATTGGCGCCGGTGCCCGGCCCGGGCACCACCCACGCGGCAAATCCGCCATACGAGACGGCGGTGCTTTGGGCAAAGGCGGTCGAGGGAAAGATGTCGCGGTAGGGTTCGCTCACCTCCTTGCCGGAGGTGCCCAGGCTGGTGCCCGTGTCGCTCACCATGCCCTCCTCGCTCAGCGCGCCGGTCCACAGCGGCACAAAGCCGTCCCCGCGTGCGCCTTTGAGATAGATGTACGTGTCCGTCGGCACCGCCTGCACATAGAGGTACAGGCTGTTCGCCGCGCTGGTGCCCGCCGCTGCGGTCACGAGCACGCTCGTCGTCCCCGCCAGCCCCTCGGGCGTGGTGCAGGTCAGCGTGCTGTCATTCACCACCGTGATACCAGTGGCTGGTAGTCCGCCAAACGTCACACCGGTGGCCCCGCTGAAGTGCGTGCCGTAGATCGTCACGCTCGTGCCGCCTGCAGAGGCGCCGATGGGTGGCGACACGCTGCTCACCGTGGGCAGCGCCTCCTTGTAGGTAAAGAGGCTGTTCTCCGCATTGCTGCCATTGGGCGTCGTCACCACCACGCTCCTCGGGCTGCCCGCACTGCCCGCCGGGGTGGTGCAGGTCAGGGTGCTGTCATTCACTACCACGATGCGCGTGGCGGCCACGCCCCCGATCGTCACACCCGTGGTCCCGGTAAAGTTTGCACCGGAGACCGTCACCGTGGTGCCGCCCGCACTCGTCCCCTGCGCTGGCGAAATGCTGCTGACCGTCGGCGCGGTGAGTGCATACGTAAAAGGGGCCACGCTCACACTGGAGCCCCCGGTGGTGGTCACCACCACATTGGGTGTGCCCACGCTGCCCGCGGGTGTGATGCACGTGATGCTCGTATCGCTCACCACCGTCACATTCGTCGCCGGCACGCCGCCGATCGTCACGCTCCCGGTCGTCAGCAGGTGCGTGCCCGTGATGCTCACCAGCGTGCCGCCCAGCGTCGAGCCCGTGCTCGGAGACAGGCTGCCCACCGTAGGCAGCGGAGGCACATAGCTGAAGAGGCTGTTGGCAGCGCTGGTGCCGCTGGGCGTCGTCACCAGCACGCTGGCGCCGCCTGGTGCACCCACCGCCGGCGTGGTGCACGTCAGGCTGGTGTTGCTCACCACAACCACATCCGTGGCCGGTACGCCGCCAAAGGTCACGCTGCTCACCGCAGAAAAATTCGTCCCCGTGATCGTCACCGTGGTGCCGCCATCCGTCGTGCTGCTGGAGGGCGTCACACTCGCCACGGTGGGCGGTGTCAGCACATAGCTATAAAGGGTGTTTGCCGTATTCGTGCCGCCAGGCGTCGTCACCTGCACGCTCGCCGGGCCTGCACCGCCACCCGTGGGCGTCGTGCACGTGATGCTCGTGCCGCTCACGCTCGTGATCGTCGCCGTCACTCCGCCAAATTTCACCACAGCGTCCGAGGTGAATCCCGTGCCCGTGATCACCACGCTCGTGCCGCCATTCACCGTGCCGCTCGCCGGAGACACGCTGCTCACCGTCGGCGCAGCCAGGTAGGTGTACAAACTGTTCGCCGCATTGCTGCCACCGGGCGTTGTCACCACCACGCTCGCCGTTCCCGCGCTGTGCGCAGGCGTCGTGCAGGTGATGTGCGTGCTGTCCACCACCGTCACACTGGTCGCCGCCGCACCACCGATCGTCACGCCCGTCGCGCCGCTGAAGTTTGTGCCAGTGATCGTCACGCTCACACCACCGCTCAGCGGACCGCTCGCCGCCGAGATGCCGCTCACCGTCGGCGCTGCCGCATAGGTGTAGAGCGTGTTCGCCGCATTGCTGCCGCCCGCCGTCGTCACCACCACGCTCACCGCGCCAGCGCTGTGCGCCGCCACCGTGCAGGTGATCGTTGTCGCATTGTTCACCGTGTAGCTCGCCACCGCCGTGCCGCCAAAGCTCACGCTGCTCGCCCCGGTAAAGCCCGTCCCCGTGATCACCACGCTCGTGCCACCGCCAGTCGGTCCGCTGGACACCGAGAGGCTCGTCACTGTCGGTGCCGCCACATAGCTGTAGAGCGTATTCGCCGCATTCGTGCCGCTCGGTGTCGTCACCAGCACGCTCGCCGCGCCCGCGCTGCCTGCCGGCACCGTGCAGGTGATGTGTGTGGCATCCACCACGCTCACGCTCCCCGCCGCCGCACCGCCGATCGTTACGCCCGTGGCCCCGATGAAATTCGTTCCCGTGATCGTCACCGTCGCGCCTCCTGTCAGCGGTCCGCTCGCAGGAGAGATCCCCGTCACCGTGGGTGCGCCCTGGTAGGTGTACAGGCTGTTGGCCGCATTCGTGCCGTCGGCGTTCGTCACCAGCACGCTGGCCGCCCCCGCGCTGTGGGCCGGAGTCGTGCAGGTGATCGTGCTGTCATCCACCACGCTCACGCCGGTGGCCGCCGTGCCACCCAGGGTCACCCCCGTCGTCCCGGTGAAGTTCGTCCCGTGGATCGTCACAGAAATACCGCCGGCGAGAGGTCCGCTGGGCGGGGAGATGCTGGTTACAGTAGGAGAGGCCATGGTGTCAGCTTGTTCGGTGTGGTTTCAGGTTTTGAGCAAAAAAGAGGAATCACATGCCGCATTCGGGCATGGTCTGGTAGAAACTGGTATTCAAGGCTCCAAAAGCAGCCGCATCAGCGCCGCGCAGCCGCTCTGGCGGCTCACCGCCTGCGGGTCGTAGTGGCCGTCCGCCGTGTACTTGCCGCAGCGGTACAGGTCCGTGTAGCTCCACAGGTAGGGGGAGGGGACCCCGCGCCTGCGGTAGCCTGTGCCATTGTAGTTCTCAAAGGCCACCAGCGCCGCCCCCGCGCTCCAGTCCCGCACCTGGTCCAGCCCGTCGCACACCAGGGCATCCACCGCGCTCTCCTCCCACGTGAAGGGCGGCTTCCCCTTCAGCGGCCGTCCCTTCGGCACCTGCACCGTCCGTGCGCTCAGCGGGTCGCCATTGTGCAAATGCTGATGGAAATCCAGCCCGCACTCCATCGAGTGCAGCACCGCAGGCACCCACCACGGCATGCCAGGAAACTGCCCCGCCACCTCCGCGTAGCGCTGCCGGTGCATCCGCATCCGGTCCACCTCGCCCTGCACCTCCGCCGCATGCTCAGACCGGATCGTGCACGACTCAAACTGGCGGGCATAAACATCGGCGAGTCCTGACATGATCAATGAGGGTTGAGGTTTGTTCGTCTGTCACGCCTCCATCACTTGGGGCATGTTTTTAGGTTTTAGATTTCAGCTTTCAGTTTTCAAAAAGTCCCTCACGGCGTCACCGCCGTCACCGGCCCCTGCGCGCTTGCAGTGTCCGCAGCACTCGCCTGCGCCGTCTGGATCGCGCTCTGCAGCTCAGGCAAATTCTTGAGCTCCTGCGCCGTCACCGCCGCCACAGCCGCGCCCGAATTCCCGCCGGAGAGCAGGAGCGCCCCGCCACCCGCGATCAGGTCCTTCTCCGCATCGCCCAAAATCTGCGCCCTCACCGCCGGCGTGTTGATCTTCACCACCTCCGCGTTGGTGCAGGCTCCCAGCCCCATGGCAGCGGCCACCGCCGCGATGATCAAGATGAGTGCGTGTGTCTTCATGCTGTCTCGTGTTTGAAGTTTTCTTCCTAGCGTTGTTGGGATCCTCTTCAGGCTTTGCAAGTCCAAGTTCATGTTTTTTGAGCGGTGGTCCAAATCACGCCCTCAGGCTCTCCTGCCGCTGCTCATCCACACACTCCTCCGGCATCTCCGCCACATCATCCATGCTGCCGCAGTCGCATGCTTCACCCTCATGGAGAATGGCATCACATGGTATCTTCTGATCCTCCAGATCATTCGCACTGATCAGCCTCATCAGCGCCTCAAATTTCTCTCCCCGCTGCAGCCAGGTGCCATGCCCTTGCGCATCATCGCTGTGGTCTGCTACCACGCAGGGAAAAAGCCGTGCAAACTCCCTGCCGCGCAGCCCCAGGCTCCCGTAGCCCAGCCCCAGCCAGGCCAGCCAAGGCCTCGTCATCCGCGCAAACTTCAGCGCCCCGTCATTCCGGCTCCCATAGACGTGCACTCGTCGCACCAGCCCCTCGCGAATCGCCTCCGCAAAGTCCTCCTCATCCGCCGCAGGAGAAATCAGGTGCGCCGCATCGATCTCCGCCCCGCACGCCTCCAGCACCCGCGCGATCAGGTCGCACCCGTTGCTATGTCCCACCAGCACCAGCCGGTAGCCCGCACGCCGGTAGTAGCCCACCTTCTTTGCGATCTCATCCGCACGTTCTCGCTGGTGCACACGCCGCAGCAGCGCGCTGCACGCATACTCAAATTTCTCCGCCACCACCCCGTCAGGCAGCCGTGTGTTCACCCATGTCACAAACCGGTCCGTCCATCCCTCCGCATCCCCCGGATTGGTACGTATCCCGTTGATCGCGATGTAGCACGTGCGTTTCATCTCATTCATGCCCTGGTTCCTCCCAGCTCAACTTTCGCCGTCAGATCCGCGATCACCTTCGTCTGCATCGTGATGATCACATTCCGCAGCTCGATCCTGTCCGCCTCGCAGCGTGCGCTCGCCGTCTCCAGTGCGCTGATCCTCATCTCATACTGGCTCGCCAGCTTCCGCGCGATCACATACACCGCCACCACCAGCAGCCCCGCAAAGCCAAACTGCGTCATCAGCGTGTCAAAAAGCTTCGTGTCATTCATCGTTTTTAAAGGGGAGTGCGGATACTCCTGTCCGCCGTTGTTGTCATCGTTTCAAAAAGGGAACGCGCACACTCCTGTCCGCCATTGGCTGTCAGGATCACTCCCCATTCCAGCCATGCGCGCACATCCGCCCGCCAGGATTTCTCAGGCTTTCTCACTCAGTCGCGGCTGCCTGCGCTGGCCGTCCCAGTTCTCACCGCACACCGGCTCGCGTGCGCACACATGATGCACAAACACCCCCGGCAGCAGTCGGCGCTGGCTCTCCGGCCACCGCAGCGCAAACATCACATCATCATGCGCCGCCGTCCCCAGGCTGTAGGGGTACGGCTGCTGGCACGAGCAGTGCCACAGCTGGAAATAGCCGATCGGCACATACCCATGCAGCGTGTCCACAAATCGTGCGCTCACGCTCCGGTTCATGCGCGGGTGCAGGATGCAGCCATGCTCGTGCTGCTCCGCCTGGCGTGCCTCCGCCAGCTCCTCCAGCCCGATCACATCCACCCGGTCCGCCCCATACATGCAGCTCCGCTCCAGATGGTGATGATTAAAAATGAGCCGCCTGAAATTTCCCGGCAGCGCGATGTCCGCATCCAGGTGCAGCCGCCAGCCATGATGCTGGAAATAATTGAACCCCGCATTGATCGCCGCGCCCTTGTTAAAGCGTCGTCCGTTCTTCCGGTGCAGATCCGTCACCACCAGCATCGCCCCGTGCTTGCGTGCCACCTCCTGCGTCCTTCGGTCCTCATGGCTTGTCACCACGATCATGTTGTCCAGCTGCGGCATGTTCAGCTTCAGCGTCGCATCCAGCATGTCATCAAACCCCACGCTCACCGTCACCCCCTCCAGCCTCAGCGCCTCCCGCTCCATGAGTGTTTCTGTCGATAGTGAATGGGGATGAAAAGACATAAAATGTGAATGGGTTGAAAAGTGTTGTTTTAATGGTGCAAAAAAAGCGTCTTTGGCCTCCACGAGATCTGACATGCGCTGAAATCACGCTGTCACAAATGAGCCGGATTCGTCCGCGCCCACAGCAGCGCCGCTTCAGCATCCCCAAAGCCGTAGTTCCAGATGCCCAGCTCGGCGAAAAGCTGCTTGCCAGCACTTCCGCAAAATATGGAGTTTTGCGTGAGGTACGTGGGTAGTCCTTGCTGCGGCGTTCCAGGAGCTGCATCCACTCCGTTCGACCAGCAGCGCACTGGCCCGCCCGACGTATTGGCAAAAATCTCGCACACTGCATCTGTTGTCCCCAAAGGCGGTGATAGATCCGACTCCATGGTGAATTGTGCCAGATTGGTTGCTCCAGACGAAAGATGAAACTCTCTTCCTGCCCAGCCAACGATGGTAAAGCCCCGTTGCCACATTGCCGGCTGCAGCGACTGCTCTATCAGGTAGCATGTATCCCCGGGCTGAATGGAGTAATCCAGCAAAAGCATCTGACTGCTGTAGCTTTCCTGATCCTTCAAAACAGAAGGCCCACCATTGATGCCGCCAGTCAGAACCAACTGCGGCTGATCAGCCACATTGTTTTGGTACAGATCCCTCCATCCCATGGCCCCAAAGACCTTCACCACGCGGAGTAGCGATGCCCCTTTAAAATCCGCAGCCGCCGCCACATCCAACCTGCCATCCGCCCTGCTGTAGATCAGCGTCTCATCATTATCCGACTCACGCCGCACTTGCACCAAAGGACCCGTGTAAGATGCCAGTGGACGTCGCACCACACTCCAAGCATCCCGCAGTCCACTCGAGAGCCCATCCAGCGCCCCCGCAAACCCTCCCCCCGTCTTCCCAGACGGCAGCCCCACAGATAGCCCTTGTCCCAGTCCGATCATAAAATCACAGCGCGACAAGGTTCGTGGCCGTCGTGGCCGTGGCATTCACGCGGCTCGTCGTGATCGGCAGCACAGCGCCTGCGGGCACGCCTGCAAACACCACCGCCACACCGTTCTCATTCACCGCCGCCACATCCCCCGCGCCGCCCACATACAGCGCACGCGCCGGGCCGCCCTTGATCGGGTACGTGTCAGACGGCGTCACTGGGCGGAAGGAAGAATCAGGCACCATCCCTTGCAGGGCGCCGGGGATCGATTTCGGGTCAAGGGGAGTGCGTCTTTGGGCAGCAGGCATGGTCGTTGTTTGTTAGGTTTTGGTCCGTCAAAAAAGTGTCACAATCTGGTATCGTCTGAAAAATCCGGCCTCTCGACCGTCCGCCACCTGCCGTTCCTGTCATCACCTCTCCAGTCAGGATGCCGCGCTACACACAGCGCCTTAGCGCATCATCTCGGAGCAGGTTCGCGCATCGCGTCTCACAGGATCCGGCAGGCGCAGACCGTGGTCGCAGCCTTCGCCCGGGCAGGGCAGGGGAGCACGCCTCCACGCCTCCGGCTCACATCGCAGTCGTCCGGCTCACCTCGTTAAAATTCACGCCGTCATACACAAAGCTCATCACAAACTTCTTCCCGCTCACCGTCCCTGTCGCCAGCGTGCCCGTCACCTTGAAGTTCGTCCCAAAGGTCAGCGTTCTGCTTGTCGTCCCGCTCGTCGTCACCACCAGGCAGTACGTCCGGCCAGGCACCGCCCCCGTCGTCACTCCGCTGATCGCCTCATCCTGTCCCGGCGTCAGCGTATAGCACGACACACTCGCCCCAGGCGCAAAATTCACCGTGCCCCCCGCCGCCAGCACCGCCGTCGCGTGCAGGCTCAGCGTCCCGCTCCCGTCCGGGATCGTCACCGTCCGGCTCGCCGTCGGATTCGTCACCACCAGCGCCGTCACCTTGCTGTCAAACGTGCTCCCCTCAAACTCCAGCCGCCCACGGTACGCATTCACCACCACGCTGTGGTCCTTGCCCACCAGCGCATGACTCGTCAGCGCCAGCGGCGCGGCTGAAGGCGGCGCATCACTGCCAAAAATCTTCCTCAGCATCACATCCACGCCATCCACCGCCACCGCGGTCATCGTCAGTGCGGCCATCAGCGTCATCAGTATTAGAGCGTGCTTCTTCATGGTATCAGTGTGTTTTGTTGTTAGGTTTAGATTGTCCTTCCTCAAAAAATCTGCTTCTCCACATCATCCTCGGCTTGCCCCATCGAGGCGCGTAGCGCGAAGAACGTTTCCTCATCCCATCCGCTCCGCCAGCCACCTGCCAGCTCCGCATCAAACTCGTCCTCGTCCTCGATTCTGCCGCTCCTCCTCGTCCCATCCGCCCCGCCAGCCACCTGCCGGCTCCGCATCAAACTCGTCCTCGTCCTCGATCCTGCCCCTCATCCTCGCCTCACTCACTCCCATAGTCCTTGGGACCCACTCCCCACCGCGCCAGTACTTTCTCCATCTTTTTTCACTCCCTCATCCACCATACCAGCCCCTGGCATCTTCCTCTTCCTCTTCCTCTTCCTCTTCCTCTTCCTCTTCCTCGCATCCAGCATCCAGCATCCAGCATCCAGCATCCAGCATCCAGCATCCAGCATCCAGCATCACCCCGTCACACCCATCGCCCCCGCACCCCCCATCGCCCCCGCACCCCCCATCGCCCCCGCCGCAGCCTGCGCCCCCTGCTGCTGCTGCTGCGCCTCCAGCGCCATCAGCCCCTTCACCCGCTCTTGCTCCTCCGGCGGCAGCAGTCCCAGGCAATTCTCCAGCTTCACCACCGGCCGGCGCACCATCTCCTCCGCATTTGCAAACTCCAGCGCCTTCAGCGCCTGCACAATGCCCACGCGCGCCCCCGCCTTGTCCGTCTCCGGCAGCCCCGCGTAGCCCTGCTCCAGCTGCATCATCACCTGCGCCGCCTGCAGCCGCTCCTGGTTTTGCTCCTGCGTCAGCAGCATCACCACATCGATGTCCAGATCCCGCACCTGCTCCGGCGTCATCCGCACCAGCTCCTTGTCGTGGCCCTCGCCCCACACAAACGCCTCCTCCCGGTCAAAATTCGCATACAGCAGCTTCACCGCATAGCTGAATCCCCGGCCCTTCGCCCGCCGCAGCCTCCGCACCGGCTTCTTCAGCAGCACCGCCGCGCGGCTCATCAGCGCCTTCACACCCGTCGCCGTATTGCTCTCCGGCACACTGCTCAGATCCCCCTGGCTCGCATTTGTGATCCCGCTCCTCAGCTGCGCCAGTTGCATCCCCGTTTGGAAAAGCTCCATGCTCCGGCTGTCCGCATCCGGCAGTTGCGCAAACTCCACACACTCACCCAGGCTCTTCCCCGCCTTCGGCCGGATCGACTTCCCAGGCCCGATCACCAGCGGCCCCCCATCCTCATCCACCATCAGGTTCTCCTCATGGATCGCCGTCAGCGGATTCGCGTGCATCTCGTTCCTGAAATTCACCTGATTCCACAGATTGTCCGTCCCCGTCTGCAGATACGCATACTTCGCGAAAAATCCCCTGCCATACAGCCGGTGCGGCACCGGCTCCCACACCTCGCACTTCACCGGCAGCTCCGCATTTGGCGACACATTCGCCAGATAATCCGCCCACACGATCCAGTCCTCCCCCTGCGGAGGAAACACCACGCACATCCGCGCCTCCTGCCCGTGCCCAGTCACATCCCCGCGTATGTACCCTTCGATCAGGCGCACCCGTGTATTAATGAGCTTCTCCGCCTCCTCCACTCCCAGCGGCTCCTCCGCCGCAGGCCTGCTCACCGTCGCATCCGCCGTCCGCTCACGTCGCAGCTCATCCTCCGTATGCAGCCGCGCCTCCGCACAGCGCGCCAGCCGTATCGCATCCTCCTTCGACAGGTTAAACCTCCGCATCGCCTCAAACGTGCTCATCTCCACCGTCAGGTACACATTCGTATGCCGCAGCTCCAGCTCCGGCGCATCCTCGCGGAAGCTCACATCATTAAAATGCACCGGCACCGCCTCCACCCCCTGGCGGATCACCGACTGCCTTCGCTCAAAAGCATCGCGCCACTCCAGCCGCCCCGTCAGCCTCCCGCGCATCCCCGCCGCCTGTGCATCGCACGTCACGTGGCGGCCCGCATCATCCAGCACCGGCACCCCGTCCATATGCAGGCAGGGCGTCCGCGCCTCATGCTCATCCACCTCCACTGCATACATCATCTTCATAAAGCACTCCCCCAGAGTCACCGCCTGGTCGATCCCCTGGCACTGCGCATCCACAAACCTCCCGTCGCGAAACGTCCACTGCAGATGGTGCTGGATGTCATCCGCCAGCTTCACATCCGTCCGGCCCACCGGCGACGCCGCAAACCACGGCTCCCCGCCAAAGATATCCTGCTCAGCCTGTGCCGCCGCAAACTCCGCCAGCGCCGCCACGATGTTCACCGACTCATTCGCCACATCAAACACGCTCGCCGCATCCTCCACCTCCAGCTTCTCACGGCGTGCCCGCGCCCGGTGGTCAAAAATATCCTGCGCCTCCTGCGCCCACTTCAGTCGGTTCGCCCGCCACTGCACCAGGCCCGCATCATACTGCGCCTTCTGCGTCCGCGCCCACTGCACCAGTCGCACTGCGCGTGTGCCCCCGTCCGCCGCCAGCGCATCCTCCAGCGGAGTCTTCTGGCGTTTGCGCACCAGCGCCGCCTTCGCCCTCAGCGCCGCCACACTCAGAGCCACCGCGCCCTCGCGCACACCATTCGGATCAGGAAGAAGAGCCATGAAAAAAAGAAAAAAGTTAAAAATCAAAAACAAAAAAGTCAGTCCCCATCACACCCACCGTCCCCGGATACCACATCCTACCATCCAGCATCCAGTCACCGCGATCTAGGATCTAGGATCGAGCATCCAGCCCACCACCCTCCGGGCTCCTCACCTCGTCAGGCCATCCTCACCACCCCCAACCCCTTGGGCCCCCATTTCAAACCGCAAGCCATAATTTTAACCGATACCCAAAAAAGCTCGCTGGCTCGATTAATAGTTTTATTTTGACTTAAAGCACTCATGATCAGTGGTAAATAGGGGCGTCAACCCCTTTCATGGGAAGGCCTGATCAACTTTGTTCTTTACTAAACGATCGACCCTGACGACTCTAGACACGCTGCACGCGAAATTCGGCCACGCGCCGTGAGAGCCCACAAGGCTCCTATACGTGCGGCTTTTTCTTTTTCTGGGGTTTAGGTCCGAATCGCGCTTCCAGAGTCAGAGGATTGCTGGGCGTAAAAAAGGTTCCGTGCTCGCGGCCAAAGTGCAGGTCATGGATCTGGCTGATCTGCGGCCAGACGGCGTTCAGGTAGCGCTCCTCATGCGTCACTTCACCTGTCTGGGCATGCACTCGGGGCTCGTAGAATCGCTGCAGAGCCCAGAGAAAATAATCCGCCGCCTGCAGGCACACGGTTTCGCGTGGGTTCGTCACGGTAGTGTGCCAGGCATCGGCACCACCCCGGGAAAAGCCAAAGCTCCGCTCAAAGTCGGCCTCTGCATGCTCCAGCGCAGTGCGCAGGGCCGCATTGCGGTCCTTGCTGCCCCGTTTGGCGATCCACAGGCGATATCCGTCCGCCATGCGGCTAAACTTCCCCAGAACCGACCGCGCCAGTTCATCATACAGGTGGTCCGGGTTGTAGCGGTAGCCCGGCGCCTCTTCACGCTTCTTTTCCTCCCGCAGGCGGATCACCTCCTTGTCACACACCACCGCGCGAAATCGCAGCGCAGACCCCATGGAGCGCAGCAGATCAAAGACCTTTACCCGCACCTCGGGCAGGTCGTCCTTCGCATGCAGCAGCAGGGCGGTCTTCCGGCGTTCGGGCTTGAAGGACTCCGCAGAGGCAAAGTAGGGATCGGCCACCATCTGTTCCCGCAGGTTCCTCAGGGCCTCAATCAGCTTGTCAGGCTCATGGACCTCCAGCATTCCCAGAAAAAAGAAACGGGAGCAGCCTTGCTGGCCGATGTTGTTGCGCCCCTTGGCATCAAAAATGTCCGGCGTGCCCGCTTCATCCACGTAGAGATGGCATAAATCTTTGTCTGTCTTGGCGTCACTCATGAGGGCACTCTGTCAGCGTTGCAGGGGCTCGATCAGCATTGACCAGAAAAACTCGGCCCCGCCTTCTGAAGTCAGGTGGCCTTTGTTTTGACCGCTGAGCATGGACTGCATGCCCATCGGTTTGAGCGACAGAGCCTGTTCGCCCACTTCCACGTTCAAGGCTTCATTAAAGCTGTTTGCCTGACTTGACTCATCGTAGGAAAAGGTGATGCCGCCGGTGAAGCCGCGCCTGCCACCCTGATGGACAGAACAGGCGGTTTTTTTCTTTCCATGGCGGTAAATCGCCGCGCTGAATGAATGGGCATCAATACGGCGGAAGCGCGTTTCGATCTCCGGATGCCGCTTTTGCAGCTCTTCCAGGGAACCCTCAAAAAACCGGGCGATGAATTCAAAAGCCTCGTCCAGAAAACGGTCCTTGTCTGCATCCGTGAAAGACTGCCGCAGCCGCAGATTGCTCGAGCGCGGAAGCTCAGTCGTCTCTTCATGCCTTGTCCGCACGGCGGGCCGTGGGCTTGGGCTCGGTTCCCTGGGCGTCTTCGGCAGCGCCGCACGGATCTGGCGCACTACATCCAGAAATGCCTCGTCCCTGTCCGCCCATTTGGAGATGGGCTTGCCATCGGTAGGGGCGGCCAGCAGCCTGCCAAAGGGCGCACGCGTCCACTCGCAGGGCCGTAGAATGATCGGAATGACACGCGCCATTCCGGCCTCATGCCGCGCCATCGCCTGCTGTACCTCGATATCGTAGCAGTACCCCGAAGCCAGGAAGTCAGAGCTTACCAGCAGGAGGATGATCTCGGCCGTGTTCAGCTTCTCATCAATGACCCCGGCAAACTCATCGCCAGCAGTGATCTTGCGGTCATGCCAGGAGGTGATCAGCCCCTCTCGCTTCAGCATCGCCAGGTGCGTCTCCAGTTCGTTGCGCAGAGACTCGTCCTTGTGGGAGTAGGAAAAGAAAATGGAGGCCATGGCGGTTCAGTCGGACTTTACTGTTCCAGTGGTTGAAAACGCCCCCGGCCATCCGCCGTGCGCTTCGATCACTTCATCAATCTCCTGCATCAGCCGGATGGTTTCAGACAGCGCGACCACGATCCTTTGGTAATGGACAATGTCGCTTTTCGTGAGGGTGCGGCCTTTACGATATTTAAGCCATTTATCACAGATTTGGTAGCCGCCGATGTTAAAATTCCACACAGGCTCCGAAACGCCGTGGAAGCCGCTAGGTCCTCCGATCGTACCGCCGCGCGCGCCAGCAGCATTAATCCATACTGTATTATCCGAGTACTCAACGTTGGTGACTTCTCTCGAGTTGCCAATGAATTCGGTAAGAAAATTGTCAATCATAGGCGATTCCAAAGAGTGCAGTGCCACTAGTGTGCTGCCGAGCCGAGCTAGCTCTCGCATTAAAACCAAGTTTCCGGTTAATGGCAGACGTGGAAAGTCAATCTTTAAGAATTCCGCATAACGGCTTCTGTATCCCGGGCTATAGAATACAGCATAGATGTAATGGAAGATGTCTTCTGGTGTCAGGTTCGCAGGCAGGTTGTGAGGTCTTCTTGGTGGCAAGCCCAACTTTGCCGAAAGTGAGTGAAGAAAAGTGGGGGAAAAGTTAGTGCGCTGCTCTCCTTGAAGATTGAAGGTTTGCTGTGACGTCCGTGGGTCGGGGTAGGTGTAAAGAGGGAAAAATGTTACGTTGTCGAATGGCGAAACTGAATCTTTATCCACGACTGTGCCGGCTACAAAAAAGCTATTGACGTTGCCTCGGCGAGGATTGCGGACTGTAAGCAAGAGTCTGTTAGGTTGGAGTGCGCTCCACATCAACGGGGTGCGCGGGTAAGCCATGAAACCTTTAGTGCGCCCGCTAAAATATGTCCAACGGGCATCGAATGGATGATAGGCGACTTGAATTATATTACCGTCGTTTTTCAGGACGTCCTGCTTGGCCCACTCAATAGTCCAATCACGACCATCTTCTGCTAATTGATATTTTTCTGCTAGATCAGCAGATGAAAGGTTGCGAAGATCATCGAGTGTGACTTCAAGCTCCTTTTTTGTAAACTTATAAACTAAGCTGTCACGTTTAGTTTGCACCCCTGCATTACGCTCGATAAAAACTTCGCCTGAAATGCTAGGCCGTGTTTGAAAACCCTCAAGAGCCATATCTGAGCCAGTCGATGACGGAGGCAAACTGAATGAGGGAGAGGAAGTGGCGAGCAAGCTT
>NZ_JACHIG010000020.1 GCF_014203095.1 Prosthecobacter vanneervenii
GCTTTGCGGCGAACTCATTCATCCGCGCTCAATCACTCCCCAGCCCCTGCGTACGATGACTTTTTACTTGACCGGCTTTTTCAGAGAAGGGTGCACATAATTGACAATTTGATACTCACGTCCGGCTTCCCCCTTGGTCGTCACTCGGTGGCACATTACCGAAAAGATGCCAGTCATTCGCAAACACCCAAAGCAAAAGCGCTTCAACATCAACCACCAGCCTTACCAGCGGCCAGCTTCATAAAGAGCGCAATTGGAGACAACCACGACAAACCATCCTCCCACTCATCCTCTCCGCCCCCGCCGCCCCTCCACTCCTCTGCGACAATATCACCCCCCCATCACCCCACAATCACCATCTCGCCCCATCTGATTGCCCCCCTCAGGCTTCCCCCATTCCATTTTTTCACCCTCTTTCCCCTCTTTCGGCCATCCCCCCCTCTGGAACCCCGTCCAAACAACCGTCAACGCACCATCTCCGCCCCCGCTGCCCGTCCGCTCCAATGCGGCAAAATCAAACACCCGATTGTCCCGCAATCACCATCCCTCTCCCCATCTGATTGTCTCATTGTCTGATAGTCTCCCACCCCGCCATCTCCCTCCGGAACTCCGGTCAAACCACCGTCAACTCCCCCGCCCCCCTCACCGTCCCTTCGCCAGCTTGTTATACTTCTCCACCAGCTCGTTAAACTCCCGCGTCCGCGCATTCAGCTTCGCGATCGCATCATTCCGCTCCTCCACCAGCTGCTTCAGCAGCTCGTTCTGCTTCTCCATCGCGCTATTCTGAGACGCCACCACGCTGTTGTGACTCTTGATCGCCTCGCTGCCCTTGCCAAACGCCAGCTGCGTCGCCTCCAGCCCCCGCTGCATCTGCATCAGCTCCCGCATGTAAATCGCGATCGTGATGCCTCGTGCCACCGAGTCATTGGAAAGATCATTGTACTCACGCGACACCTCCACCAGCTTCGCCTCCACCTCCGCGCGCAGCTCCGTCAGTCGCGCGATCTCCATCTCATACGCACGCACCTTCCGCTCCGCCTCGATCCGCAGATTGTTCTCCGCCTCCAGGCGTTTCACCAGATCGGCAATATGCCCGCGCAGCCGCGCCTCGCGCTGCCATTGCACCAGGCACACGGCGCACAGACCTAGGGAGATGATGACCAGCAGCGTGTTCAGCAGGCGCTTCATGAATCAGGGAGCCGTCTTGGCTGCATTGTTGGGTTTCACGTTAAACGCCACCTTGGTAAAGCCCACCCGCTTCGCCGCGTCCAGCACCTTCACCAGGTCTGCATAGCGCGTGTTCACATCCGCGCTGATGTACACCGGCGTCGCCGGGTCTTTCCCAAAGCGCTCCGCCAGCTTGCGCTCCATCTCAGGCAGCGTGATCGCGGCCTTGTCAAAAAACGCATCACCCGTCGCGTTCACCGCCAGGTTGATCATGTCAGGCTTGAAGTCCGACTGCGCAGAAGACGCCACCGGCAGGTTCACCTTGATCGTCTGCTGCTTCGTCATCGTCAGGCTCACCATCATGAAGGAGGCCAGCAGGAAAAACATCACATCGATCAGCGGGATGATCTCCAGCCGCGTCTTGCGTTCAGGCAGTGGGGAATGAAGCTTCACGGCGTGGATCAGGCCTTCGAGGTGACTTTGTCAAAACCATGCTGCGCAGCCAGGATCAGCACATTGTTCGCCGCAGCCTCCAGGTCAAACTTCAGCCCGGCCAGCCGTGAATGGAAATAGTTCATCGGCACCAGCGTGCCAATGGCGATGCCCAGACCCGCCGCCGTCGCGATCAACGCCTCACCGATACCGCCAGTCACCTTCTCCACCGCCAGCTCGCTGCTGCCGATGCTTGTAAAGCTCCCCATGATCCCCGTCACCGTGCCCAGCAGGCCCAGCAGCGGCGCCAGCGTCACGATCGTGTCCATCGCGCTCAGGTAGCGCCCCGCATCCCGCAGCTCCTGCCCGGCCGCCACTTCCAGCGCACCCTGCATGCTCGTATGCCGGTGGTTCAGCCCATGATGAATCATGCGCACCACCGGATCCTGGGAGCCCTTGGAAAACTCAATCGCCTTCGCCAGATCACCCGCCTCCAGCTTCTCATACACCTCGTCCAGCTGCTTCGAATTCCGCCTCGTCGCAAATCTCACCCACCAGAACACACGCTCCACAAAGATGCAGATGGCCACCAGGCTGACCACCGCGATGGGGTACATGATGGGACCGCCTTTGTGAAAAAGCTCGACGACAACGTTGGCAAGAATGGGCATGGGAAGTTGGATCAGATCAAAAGTAAAAATGAAATAGGGATATCTCAGCGCAGGCGGAAAGTCAGCGGTAGAGTGTATCGGCTCGCGGCACCGCCAGACCAGCGCCAGTTCCTCCGCACCCAGGAGGAGGCATACTCATCCAGCGCACTGTAGCCCGTGCTCCCGATGACAGTCACACTTTCCACCGAGCCCGATGGCCCCACGCTGATGCTCAGACGCACCGTCCCCTGCATACCACCGCTGCGGGCAAAGCTCGGATACGGCGGAGCCGGGAAAGTCCCCCTGCCGCTGCTGCCAGCCGCACCACGGCCGCCCGCCACACCTGCCTGCGGCGTGCTGGACTGTGTGCCCCCCCCGCTCGCAGTAGCCGTCGTGCGAGGCTTCGGCGTGGGCGCAGGCTTCGGCTTCACCACCGGATCCACCGGCGTCAGCGCCTGCTCGATCTTCGGCGCCGTCGGCACCGCAAAGATGTCCTCCATCGTCATCGCCTCCGCGATCTCCGGCAGGTCCAGATTCTCCATCGGCGTCTCAGGCGTCTCCAGCACCTCCGTCGGCAGCAGCGGCTCAGCTTCAGCCGTCTGCTCCGCACTCGCCTCCATCGACATCAGCTCCGCCATGGAGGTCTCCACCATCGGCAGCTCCTTCTCAGCCTCCAGATCCTCCAGCGTCTTCAGATGGATCGGCGGCAGGTCATCCGCAAACATCCCGATCACCCCCACCGTCAGAAAGCTCGCCGTGATCCCCACCAGCCAGCTCAGAATGATCACCCCCTTCACCACCCCCTGCTGCCGCAAAATGCTCGCCACCATGGCAGAGCCTGAGCCTGCTTTGGCAGCGGTGTTGGTGGAGTGAAATCCCATGGCGGGCAGGGAATGTAGCGCTGTGGAGGTCATAGACAATCGCGGCGGGATCTGAGGTTGATACGGTTTGCCACGATGTCAACTTGCAATTGCGACTCAGTCGCATCATTGTGCATCCATTGCCAAATCCGACACAAAAATTGTCCTTTTCCCCGATTTAATGCCCCCCGCTCATCCCACCCCCGAAGGCTCCCCGGAGGCTCGCAATGCCGAGGCCAAGGTCTGGATGAAGCGCGGCATCGCCCTCCTCACCGCCGGCACCCCCTCCGCCCTCCCCGAGGCACTCCAGTGCTTCGACCACGCCCTGGCCATCCGCCGCGAGTTGCCATTTGATTCCAGTTCCTTTTACCGCTGGCTGCTTACTGCCTGCTGGATGAACCGCGGAGACGTCCTCACCCGCCTCGGCACCCCCGCCGACCTCGCCGCTGCCATCCAGAGCTTTGACGAAGCCATCCACCACCTCCAGCTCCTCCCTTTGGAGGAAGACCCCCAGTATCGCAGCCGTCTCGCCCTGGCATGGATGAACCGCTCCCTCGCTCTCCGCGCACAAGCCACCCCCGAAAGCACATACGAGGCACTTGAGTGCCTTTCCCACGCCCAGAGGACTCTGGAGGAAAGCGCCACCCACGGGCGTCCGCTGGGAAATTCCATGCTTTGCACCCTCCTGGTCAATCGCGCCGCCCTGCTGCTGGAAGTCTCCCCACCACGCATGCAGGAGGCGATGCATGCCGCAGAGGAGGCCCTGGAGATGTGTCGTTCCACCGAACACCACGTGCTGCAGTCAGCAGAGCTCGGGCTCAAGGCCCGCCACATCTTCTGCCGCGCCGTGGCCATGCTGCTTGAGACTCCCCCCGTGGACACCAGCCGTGCCGACGACTGGATCCACCAGGCCACCGACAAAGTGGACGAAGCCATGCATCTCACCGCCACTTGGGAAAAACCCGGCATGCCCGGGCAATTCCACGCCCTCCGTCACGAGCTCTTCCGCTTCGGCTGCAGCCTGCTTCTGGCCTATCAGCCCCATTTCATGGCCGAGTTCCTCCTCGACGTCCTGGATCCCGAAAACGGCTCCTCCCTCCTGGCTCGGGACCAGGCCCTCTGCCAGGCAGGTCTCCAAGCCCTGAACCTCGCCGCCGAAGAACTGCGCCGCCGCGGCCCCCTGGACCTGGGCCTGCAGGGCATGGACCGGCTCCTCGCCGTGCTGGAATCCCTCAGCCAGGCCGCCGGACGGATCAAAATGCGCTCAGAACAGCATTGAACCGGGCAGTTTCTGTCCAAGAGCGAGGTTCTCCACCTAGGATTATTGACGGTCTTTAGGCCTTTCCGCTAACTGGCCTTCGCCAAAGCCCAACGCCCTCAATCAATATTCCCGTCGCTCATGCTTAAAACGTCCTCCTCAGAAGCGCTGTCGATCACCACACTCCTTTGCGCCGCAGGCAGCCTGGCTGCACAAAATGCCGAAACCAAACCTGCGGAGGAAACCAAGAGCACCACAAAGCCGACCGACTTGAAGGAAGTCGTCATCGAGGCTTCGGTTTACAATCCCAAGCGCATGCAGTCTCCCAAGTTCACGGAGCCTGCCCGCAACATTCCTCAGACACTCTCCATCATCCCCAGGCAGGTGATTGAAGATCGCGGTGCCTTCACTCTGCGCGATGTGCTCAAAAACACTCCCGGCATCTCCATGCAGGCAGGAGAAGGCATCAGCGGGCACAGCGGTGCAGACAGCCTGGCCATCCGCGGCTTCAGCTCCCGCAGCGACTGGTTCGTGGATGGCATCCGCGACTATGGCAACTACAACCGCGACCCCTGGAACATGGAGCAGGTGGAAGTGGCCAAAGGTCCGGCCTCCACCACCATGGGCCGTGGATCCACCGGCGGTTACATCAACACCGTCAGCAAAATGGCGAATCTGCAGGAATCCACCGTCATCAATTCCACCGTCGGCACCAGCAGTCTCTATCGCGGCACCGTGGACACCAATCAGAAGCTCGGCGACCACAGCGCCCTCCGTCTCAATGGCATGTGGAACTCGAATGACGTGGCAGGACGTGACAATATCTTCCAAAGCCGCTACGGCATCGGGGCCTCCCTGGCTCTGGGATTGGAAACCGACACCCGCTTCACACTGAACTACATGCGTCAGGAGGAAAACAATCTTCCCGACTTCGGCCTGCCTTTCGTCCCGACCAACGGCACCTTTGTTGGGGGTTACGCCTACCTGAACAGCTTTGCCAACCAGATCGCCCCGGTCAGCTTCGACACTTCCTACGCCCGTCGGAACTACGACTTCCAGAAGATCCAGACCGACATGATCACCGCGATCTTCGAGCACGACTTCTCCAAATCACTGAGATTCCGTAATACGACACGCTGGGCACGCAATCACTATGACGCCCGCACCGCAGCTCCGCGCTTCATTGACACAGACACCGCAACACCTGGCAATCAATACACCAGCCAGCTTGTTCTGGAAGATCAGCGCAGGAGACAGACCAACTCGAGCTTCACCAACCAATCCCTGCTCAACGCGGACTTTGACACCGGCAGGCTCCATCATGGCCTCGTGATGGGTCTGGAGTTCGCCTACGAGCAGCAGCTCACCGCCTCCCGCGCAGGCAATGTCATTGTCTCTGACCTGTTCGACTCCAGCGTGCGCGGGGCACTGACCCCCGGCCAGCAGGCCGCCAACCCACGGCGCACCACCACCATCCAGGGGGTCAGCCCCACCGATCTCCCGGCGGCGGCGGAGTCTCACCTGTCCACAGTTTCGGTTTATGCCATGGACACGGTCAAGCTCGGCAAGCACTGGCAGCTCAGCGGCGGCATCCGCTACGACCACATCCACTTCGTGCAGCACGGCTACTACTACACCGGGGCCAATGACATTTTTGGGGGCAGCAATCCCGGTCCTACCAACAACGACGATCTTTTCAGCTGGAAAGGCGCTCTTGTTTACAAGCCCGTGGATCACGGCAGCTTCTATTTCGGCTATGCCACCTCCTACAACGCCACGGCAGATGGTGGAAACTCCGGCCAGCTTGGTCTGACCATCCCGGGCGGTGCAGGCGGCATCGGCAACAACACCTTCGCGGGCTTTAATCCCGAAAAGGCTACCAGCTATGAGCTGGGCACCAAGTGGGACCTGTTCAAGGAGCGCCTGTCGCTGACTGCCGCCCTCTTCCGCACGGAGAAAACCAACGTCCGTACCACCAATGCCAACATCACAACCAACGCTGGCAGCCAGACCGTGGACGGGGTGGAAATCGGACTTGCCGGCCAGCTGACCAGCCGCTGGCAGGTCTTTGCCGGTGCCACTCACATGGCCAGCAAGGTCAACGCCTCATCCACGGCGGCAGAGCTCGGTCAGATGCTCCCCAATGCTCCTGATTACACCTTCAATCTCTGGACCACCTACAACATCACGGACAATCTCCAGATCGGTGGCGGCACCCAGTACATGGGCAAGATCATCGGCAGTTCCGGCAATGCCTCCCGTGTCATCCCAGACTACTGGACCACGGACTTGATGGTCAGCTACCGCTTCACCCAAAACTTCAGCCTGCGCCTGAACATCTACAACGTCGCCGACAACCGCTACCTCGACACCGTCAGCAGCACGGGCAGCGCCACACCTGGCATGGGACGATACGCCGCCCTTACGGCAAGCATCAAATTCTGACCCTGTTGGTTGGTGGCTGGTGGGCCTTGGATCGGCAGCCGTGTGATCCAAGGCCCATTTTCCTTCTCTGAGGAAACCGCAAAAGCGCGCAAGTTTTCCACAAGATGCTTCTAGGTTCCGAGATTGACGCAGTCTGAAGCTGAGACTTAATCGCAACATGTTAATGAAAATGAATCTCATTAGCAGAGTTTAAGCCTTCTTTGCCAGAACCGTCCCCATGCAAAACACTCTCGCTCCTTCGTTCAGCAGCCGCGTTCTCAAATCCGGTGCCGAAGCACTCTCCTTCACTTCCCTGCTGTGTGCCGCAGGAAACCTGGACGCCCAGACCGCAGCCACGAAACCGGCTCCAAAGACCGAAGATGTCCCGATGGAGATGCCCGAAGTCGTGATCGAGGCCTCGGGCTCGGTTTACAATCCTCAGCGCCTGCAGTCCCCCAAATACACCGAGCCGCTGCGCGACATCCCACAGACGATCACGGTCATTCCCAAGGCAGTCATCGAAGACCGTGGGGCCTTCAGCCTGCGCGACGTGCTGAAAAACACCCCCGGCATCTCCATGCAGGCCGGTGAAGGTGGTGCGGTCTCAGGAGACAACCTTTCCATCCGCGGCTTCAGCGCCCGCAGCGACATCTATCTCGACGGCGTGCGCGACTATGCGAACTACAACCGCGACCCCTTCAACACCGAGCAGGTCGAGATCACCAAAGGCCCCTCCTCCTCGACCGTGGGCCGCGGCTCCACCGGCGGCTCCATCAACACCGTCAGCAAGATGGCCAACCTGACCGACTCCGCCTCCGGCACGGTCAGCGCTGGTACCAGCAACCTCTACCGTGGCACCCTGGATGTGAACCAGACGCTGTCAGAGCACACGGCCTTCCGCCTCAACGGCATGTACCACACGGCCGACACGCCTGGGCGCGATGATGTCTCGATGGAACGCTACGGCATCGCCGCCTCTCTGGGCGCAGGACTGGGCACGGACACGCGTTTCATGCTCAATTACCAGCGTCTGGAGGAAAGCAATATTCCCGACTACGGCCTGCCCTGGATCCCCAGCAACGGCACCTTCAGCGGCTCGGGCACCGTGCTTGCCGGGTATCAAAACCAGGCGCCTCCCGGGGTGAGCTTCAATACCTTCTACGGTCTTCCCGGCGTGGACTATGAAAAGATCCAGACCGACCACTACACGGCCATTTTTGAGCACGACTTCACCAAAGACGTGCGTCTGCGGAATGTGACGCGCTATTCGCGCAGCCACCGTGATTCAGTGAGCACGGCGCCACGTCTTCGAGACACGAGCGCAGCTGTGGGCAATCAATACACGACCGTGCTCAACCGTCAGTTGCAGCGCCGCCAGCAGTTTACTGAAATGTTCGGCAATCAGACGAATCTCGTGGCCGATTTTGCCACCGGGCCCATCAAACACGCGCTGGTCACCGGCATGGAGTTTTACCTGGAGCACCAGCAGAACGCCAACGTGGCTGGCATTGCAACCCTGACCGATCTCTACAACCCCGGCCTCATTCTCCCGCCCAGTGCCGTGCCTCCGGCCAATGCGCAGGACATCACCAGCAAGTATCCGGGGCTGCCAGCACCGACAGAGGCCTACCTTTACACGGTGTCCGCCTACGTCTTTGACACCATGAAAATCGGCAGACACTGGGAGATCAGCACTGGCCTGCGCTATGACCACATGTACGCCACGGTGAGCCTGCCGGGCAATGCCCCTGGCTACTCCAATGCCGATGATCTTTTCAGCTGGAAGGCCGCGCTGATCTACAAGCCGGTGAAGCAGGGCAGCTTCTACTTTGGCTACGGCACTTCATTCAACCCCACCATCGACGGAGCCTCCGGCGCTGGCCTGGGCCTGGCTGCAAGCAACACCAACGTGAGTACCGTCGGCCTCAACCCGGAACATACCGGCACCTATGAGCTGGGCACCAAGTGGGACGTGCTGGAGGAAAGGCTCTCCCTGACCGCTGCTCTCTTCCGCACTGAAAAAACCAACGCACGCACCACCGATGCCTCCGGCATCACCACCCTGGCGGGTAACCAGATCGTGCAGGGCATTGAATTCAGCGCCACCGGCAACATCACCAAGAACTGGCAGGTCTTCGGCGGCTACGCCTACATGAAGAGCGAGACCAAGGCCTCGACCAACGCCGGCGACGTGGGCCAGTCGCTCTCCAATGCGCCCAACCAGACGTTCAATCTCTGGACCACCTACAACGTCACCGAGAAGTTCCAGGCCGGCTTTGGCGCTCAGTACATGGGCATTCGCACCAGCAGCAACGGTTCCACCGCCACCTCCGGCATTCGCGTGGCCCCGTGCTACTGGACGCTGGACGCCATGCTCAACTACAAGCTCAGCGAGAAACTCAGCCTGCGCCTGAACATCTACAACCTGGCCGACGAACGCTACGTCGGAAGCGTGGGTGGCGGCCAGTTTGTCCCCGGCCCCGGACGCTCCGCAGCTTTGACAGCCAGCTTCAAGTTCTAACCCCACACCCCCATGCTCATTGCCATCCCCGACGTACTCACCGCAGAACAAGTCACCAAAGCACGCCAGATTCTTGATTCCGCCGAGTGGGTGGATGGCAAGGGCACCGCGGGCTACCAATCCGCCAAGACCAAGGATAACATGCAGCTTCCGGAAGACAGCGCTGCTGCCCGTGAGCTGGGGGAGATGATCCTGGCTGCGCTGTCCAAGAATCCGCTCTTTCTGGCCGCAGCACTGCCGCTGCAAATCTTCCCGCCGCTTTTCAACCGCTACTCCGGCGGCCAGTCGTTTGGCACGCATGTGGACAATGCCATCCGCCAGCACCGCAGCCTGCCGGTGCGCATCCGCACAGATCTGAGCGCCACGCTCTTCTTTGCCGGGCCGGAGGAGTATGATGGCGGGGAGCTGTGCATCGAGGACACCTATGGCGTGCAGCGCGTGAAGCTGCCGCCCGGCCACATGGTGCTCTATCCTTCCACCAGCCTGCACCATGTCACGCCTGTGACACGCGGTGCGCGCGTCTGCTCCTTCTTCTGGCTGCAGAGCATGATCCGCGATGACAGCAGGCGCTCGCTGCTTTTTGATCTCGATCTGGCCATCCAGCGCCTGGGCCGCGACCTGCCCAACAACGCCACCGCCGAGCAGACCGGTGTGCAGCTCACAGGCGTGTACCACAATCTTCTTCGCCAGTGGGCGGAAATGTGATTCCTTACCCCTTTTGTGAAGCCGACTTTTCACCGCCTCATTTTCTGGAGTCACCTCATCATCGGCCTGCTGGCCGGTGTGGTCATCCTCTCCATGGCCGTCACCGGGCTGCTCATCTCCTATGAGACCCAGATTCTTGACTGGGCGCACCGGGATCTGCGTGTCACTCCTGGTGGTGCGCATTTGGATGTTGAGACGCTGGTGGCAAAAGTGCGTGAGGCGAAGCCGGAGCTGGTTCCTACGGGCATCACATGGAAAGCAAACCCGGAAATGCCGGTGACCCTGACCGTCGGCAAAGAAGGCGTCTTTTATGCCAACCCCTACACGGGCGCGTTTCTGGGAGAAGGACACCGCGCATGGCGCGACTTCTTCCACGCCGCGACTGAGTGGCACCGCTTTCTGTCAGGAACCGGACTGCCGCGTGAAACTGGGAAAGCCATCACGGGAGCTGGCAACCTGCTCTTTGGGCTGCTGCTGCTCTCCGGTCTTTATCTCTGGTGGCCCCGCCAATGGCGCTGGGTCAATGTGCGAGCCGTGCTGCTTTTCAACCCGCGACTGCGTGGCCGTGCCCGCAACTGGAACTGGCACAACGTCTTTGGCTTCTGGAGTGCGCTGCCGCTGCTGTTCATCATTCTGACAGGGCTGGTCATGTCCTACGGCTGGGCCAACAACCTGCTATTCACTCTTGCTGGCAGCAAGCCGCCGCCCCCCAAAGAGCGCCGCGAAGGCGGCCCCCGAGGTGCGGGCGGTCCTGACCGCCGCGAGGCAAGCGGCCCCCGTGAAAAGAGCATGCCCACGCTGTCGGGTCTGGCCCCGCTGCTAGCGCAAGTAAAACAGCAAATGCCTGGCTGGACCACTCTGAGTCTGCGTATGCCGCAGACGCCTGGGGCCCCATTTTCGCTCATGGTGGACCGAGGCGGCCGAGGTCAGGTGCATCTCCGCACCATGCTGAATCTCGATGCATCCCAGGGAAAAGTGCTGCCGAGCCCGGATGACTTCCTGCAGCAGAACTTGGGCCGCAGGCTGCGCATGTATGCCCGCTTTCTCCACACCGGCGAGCTCTTTGGCTTCTTTGGCCAAACAGTGGCAGCCCTCTGCACTTTGTGTACCATCATCCTGATTTGGACCGGTTTTGCTCTGGCTTGGCGACGTTTTGTTAAGCCGTAACGCCTGCCATGAGGCTCCGTAAGAAAAACGGAAGCGCAAGATAGGCTCAAAATACTGCAATTGAGACTCTATCGCAGAAAGGACTTGAGCGTTAATCAATTCCGCTCAGTATCCAGCCCTCTTTGCGACGGAATCTCAGTATCAACACTCTCATGCCATCGACTTTCGCTCCTCTTATCCGCCTTTCCGCCGGACCGATCATCGCTGCTTCGGCCATCCTGTTCCTTGCACTGGCGTCTCACAGTCGTTCCCAGACTGCCAGACAAACATCGCAGCAGCTCCCTGAAATCACCATCACCGCAGAAGCCGAACCTGAGCCACAGGTCATCATTCCCTACCTTCCTCCCGTCGAGGGCACCAAGATCTACGCTGGCAAGAAAGCGAGCTCCCTGAACATCCAGGCGCTACCTCAGGTGCAGGCAAACAATTACAGCCAGGCCTTTGCCATGACGCCCGGCCTGATCACTGCCGAAGAAAGCACTCCGCTGGTCAGCCTGGGCTATCGTGGGATCGGATCGCCAGATCGTGCCCAGTACTTCATGATGCTGCAGGATGGCATCCCCATCGCCGCCGACCCTCAAGGCTACCCCGAGTCCTACTGGACCCCGCCGCTGGAGTCCACCCAGCGCATCGACTTCGTCCGAGGTGGTGCCTCGCTGCTCTACGGCCCGCAGCCGGCCGGTGCCATGAACTACGTCTCCTCCATGCCGCGCACAGACCGCCTGTTTGGCATGCAGACCAAGCACATCTTTGGCAGCAACGACCTCTACTCCACCTTCACCTCCATCGACGGCAGCGCAGGCAAATGGAGCTGGTACGGCTGGTTTAACCACCGTTCCGGCACTGGTTTCCGCAAGGCAAACAGCGATTTCAACGTGGATGGCGGCCGCCTGAAGCTCATCTACCAGCAGGCCCCCGACACACGCTGGATTTTCTCCCTCGATGCCGGCTCTGACCGCCATGGCGAACCCGGCGGACTGACCGCAGCGGCCTACAACGCCGACCGCAATCAAACCGTGCGCCGAACCGACCGATTCCACCTGAGCCGTGTCGTCGCCAGTGCAGAGCTGCAGCACAAGTTTTCCAGCAGGACTGAACTCAGCGTGAAAACCTGGGCTGGCGCCTACGACCGCTGGAGCAACCGTCAGACGGGCGGCTTCGGCACCGTCACCGCCAATACGTCGGCGATCCAGCATCAGCAGTTCTACAACTGGGGGATCGAGCCCCGCATCCGCCATGATTACGAGCTCTGGGGCGGCGACCACTCCATCTCCGCAGGCATGCAGTTCTACATGTGCCACTCTCCCCGCAAAGATGCCACTGGCGCCTATCCGACGGACAACATCGGCACCGTCAACACCGTCGCCTCCCGTGATGTAATCTACGGCTCCATGTTCGTTGAAAACAAGTTCACCTTTGGCCGCCTCACCATCACTCCCGGCTTCCGCATGGAGATGATCAATCAAAACATCACCGTCAAAAACATTGGTGTCGCCACCACGCAGCGTGATGCGAGCAAGTTCGACAAGCAGCCGCTCTTCGGCCTCGGTCTTTCCTACGATCTCGGCAACCAGACCGCTGTTTATGCCAACATCTCCCAGAGCTACCGTGCCACCACCTTCGGCCAGTCGCTGATTCCTGCCGCAGGTGGTACAGCCAGCGATGTGGCCCCATCTCAGGGCTGGAGCTATGAACTCGGCCTCCGTGGCAATCCCAAACCCTGGTTCAGCTATGACACCTCCTTGTTCCTCGTGGATCTCGATGACAAGCTGGGCACCGCCGGCGTGAACATCCAGAGCGTCGGCCGCAGCATCAACTACGGCTGGGAAGGCGCCGCGCAGTTCGACATCATCGGCGGGCTCGATGCCCTCAATGGCACCCATCGCGGCGAGCGCCTCGGCGCCCTCAATCTCTACGGCAACATCTCCGTGCTCGAAGCCCGTCTGTCCGGCGGCGTAAACGACGGCGGGCGCCCGCAGTACGCACCGCCCTACATCATCCGCACCGGCGCGATCTACAAACGCAAGAGCGGCCTGAAGATCGCCTTTCTCGGCACCTTGATGGCCCGCCACAATGGCAGTGACAACGCGGACAGCCGTTTCGACATTCCCGCCTACACCACCTGGGATCTCACCGCCGAAGTCCCCATCGGCAAAAACTTCTCCGTCATGGCCGGCCTCAACAACGTCTTCGACAAGCACTACTACTCACTCGTCAACAGCAGTGGCATCATCCCTGCCTATGGCCGCAACTTCTACGTCGGCGGCAGCTTGAAATTTTGATCTGAATTAGGTTGGATCAGACACCTGCGGGGCGCGGAAGTGGTGTTCCGACCCCGCAGGGACATCTCGTCTCCCTTTCGAAGCGTAGATGCAGAAGCGCGCACGCTGTTGAAAAAACTGAGGACGGATAGGGAGATCAACGCCGACAGCAAAAGGCTCCGGATAAACCGATCTTCAACTTTGAGCGTATGCCGCAAGCCCGCTTGCCAGTCTGGTATGCAGCATCCACTCGATTCTCCATGAGACGCACCCCCAAGCCGATGCTCCTAGACCTCGTGTTTGCCGCGCTCTCCGACGCCACCCGGCGCGGGCTGCTGACGCGCCTGATCGATGGCGAAGCCACGGTGGGAGAGCTGGCGGAGCCGCTGCAGATGTCCCTGCCGGCCGTCTCCAAACACCTGCGTGTGCTTGAGGATGCAGGGCTGCTCAGGCGCCGAATTAATGGCCGCACCCATTACATCACCGCCAATCCGAAACCCCTCCACGAAGCCGTGAACTGGATCGAACGCCACCGTCAGATGTGGGAAGGCAGCTTCGACAAACCCGCCTCCCTCGTGGAACGGGCACCGCCAGAAACACCCGCCGGGGAAACCGGGACACCTGAAATGGCATGACCCCACCATGCGGTTCAGGACTTTTTTGCACCGCCTTGTCAACCGCTCCAGGCTGCCACGCACGTTGAACTCCCACTTTGAGCTTTCCTCAGCAGCGGCTGAGCCAGGAAAACCTTACGCCTTCTGATAAGCCGCCAGCAGCTGCTCCACGCTGCGCTCCCAGTTCAGCTCCTGTGTCAGGCGTGCATGCCCGGCGGCACCCAGAGCCAGGCGGCGGGCTTCATCATCGAGGAGGGCAAGAATGGCATCTCCGAGCTTTTCAGCGGAGTTTTCACCGACATACACCGCACCATCTCCTGCGGAGAAGCGCCCTTCCACGGTGTCAAACATGACGACGGGTCTGGCGAAGGCCATGTACTCCAGCACCTTGTTCATGGTGCAGTGGTCGTTGTAGGCATTGATGGGATCACAGGCCACGCCGAGGTCGATGCTGCTGAGGGCACGGCAGAGAAATTCATCGCTCACGCGCCCAGGCATGCTGATGTGATCCTGCAGGCCGAGCTGATCCCGCAGCGCCAGGAGGTCCGCATGCTCCGGCCCCGAGCCCATGAGAAGAAAGTGCACGTCCGCACGCCCCCTCGTCTTGAGGATATGAGCGGCGGCATGCACGAGATACTGCACCCCGTCTGCACTGCCCATGACACCAATATAACCCACGAGATGCATTTTCCCGGCACGGAGAGAAGCATCTGGAGCTGCGCCGGCATTCATGCGATTCGGCGCGGTGCGGACGACGAAGGCGCGGTCATCATGCAAGCGGCCGCGCTTTTTTACAGCAGCGAGCACGCTCTGGTTGGTGGCGATGACGACATCTGCAAGCGCCAGTGTGCAGCGCTCTGCCAGGCGCACCGCCCAGTAGAACAGGCCACGCCGGCCAAACTTGGCCTCAAACATCTCCGGCCAGAGATCATGCACATCAAAGATGACCTTCACACCGCCGAGCAGCTTGAAGGGCAGGGCCACGAGAAAGAGCAGATCGGGCGGATTGCAGAGATGGATGATGTCAAAGCCACCACGTCTCCAGACCTTCAGCGCACAGGTGAGTTCCCCCCACAGAGCGGAGGCGTACTCGGTGATGAAGCCGCCAAGTGAGCCAGCCTCTCCGCTGATCCAGTGGCGGTAGATCTGAATGCCCTCCAGCACCTCCTCCGGCTGAGTGCAGCCGCGCATCTGCGGGCAGATGACGGTGACTTCATGCCCGGCATCCCTCAGCGCGCAGGCCTCCTGCCACACGCGCCTGTCAAAGGGCACGGGGAGGTTCTCCACCAGAATGAGGACGCGCATGGCCTGCGGACATCACGCGCCCGCAGCAGGGAGGGCAGCACGCTGCTCCTTGGAGAGCCATTCGATTTTCAATGCCTTGCCTCCGCTGTCCTTGCCACCGCCAAAGATGTCTCCGGTGTCCTTGAGGGTCACGAAGATGATGAAACCAAAGAGCATGAGAGCGCAGGCGGTCTGGACGTATTCGAGGATCCTGCCCTGCGGTGGCTTGCGGCGGATGGCCTCGGCGATGGCCATGGTGATGTGACCACCGTCCAGCACGGGGAAGGGCATCATGTTGAGGATGGCGAGGTTGATGTTGAAAACGACGCTGAACCACAGCACGAGGCGCCAGCCATCGGGATGCTGGAAGAGCTTGTAGTAAAGACGGCCGACACCGACGGGACCGCTCATATGCGCAGGGCTGAGGTCGGACTTGGGAGAGATGAGCTTGGACACCAGATTGCCCATGTGGCGCACGGCATCGCTGATCTGCTCCCAGGGGGTGATGGTGGTGGGAGTGCGCTTGCCTTCCACGTCCCAGGCCACGCCCACCATGGGGTATTCCTGATGGTCCTCGGTGACCTCCTTGAGATTGTTCTTGTCGGGGATGCGCGGGAGAACGGAGATCTGAATGACTTTTCCTTCGCGCTCAATGTCCAGCGTGATGCTCTTCCCCGGGTTGGCGCGGATGTAGTCGCCAAGATCTCCAATGCTGCGCAGAGGCCTGCCATCCGCGCGGAGCACGAGGTCATTGGGCTTGATGCCAGCCTCGTCTGCGGGGCTGTTTTTGGCCACGCCTCCAACCATGGGTGTCATCTGGCCTTCCCAGCCGACGGTGCGCAGCTCAGGGCGCTTGAAAACAGAGCTCCACCAGGAAGCAGGCTCAGCTTTTTCTTCGATCTTGGGCCAGGCCTTGGGATCGATCTCCATCTTCATCACGCCTTTGTCTGCGCGCTCCAGCTCGACCTCGATTTTGTCTCCTTCGCTGGCCACCACGCCCCAGCGGACGCTGTCCACCAGACCTTCAAAGCGCTTCACCGGCTGGCCGTCCACCTTGAGGATTTTGTCTCCAGGCAGGATGCCCGCCTTGGAGGCCGGGCTGTCCTTGGCCACATAACCCACGACGGTGGTGGTGTGGGCTTCGCTTTCCGGCTTGCCCACGACCCAGACCGACACGGCAAAAGCACAGGCCAGCATGAAGCTGAAAAGGGGGCCGGCAAAGGCGACGATGGCTTTGTCCAGAGGGGTGATGGGAGGCAGTTGCTCGGTGCTGGCTTCGCCCTCCAGGCCGCCCATGGGCGCCATCTGCGGCAGTGCCACAAAACCACCAGCGGGAATGCTGCCGAGGCCGTACTCCACGCCGTTGATGGTTTTCTTCCAGATGGGCTTGCCAAACCAGATGTAAAACTTGTCGATCTTCAGACCACGCCAGCGCGCTGCCAGGAAGTGGCCCCACTCGTGCACGACGATCATGAGGTTGAAGACCAAGATCACCTCCAGGATGAGAATGATGAAACGAATCATCTCACCAAAGGTGCCGAGAGAGGAAAGCCATGCCATAGAAACGGAGGTTGGGGGGGATCAGAAGGAGAGCAGCGGGATTGCCACGCATTCGCCTGATGCAGGCGAAAATTTAACACCCCCCCACGGGTGGCGCAAATGATGTGGGGAAGTTTATGACAAATCTAAGGAGTGAAATATTTGCCATCCCCGCCTGTCAGGCGTATCCCCGTAGCCTCTTGCCCCTATCACCATGATTTTGACTCGCGCCATCCTCATGCTGCTCATCCCCTGGATGATGATTTCCTGCCGTACCGCCAAAAGCGTGGTGGCCGCAGTCGATGTGAAACCTACAGGCTTCCTGCCCCATGCCAGTGAACTGAAGGAAAACCGTAAAAGATCTCCCTTCATCGGCAACTGGTGGACGACCGACAAGCGCGTGCTGGCAGCCACCGAGAAGGTGAAGACCATCTACATCGCCCCGGTTGTTTCGGATCAGCTGCGCCCCATGAAGCAGAAGTTCACCCAGATGGAGTTCAGCGAAAAACGCCGCGACGCCAAGATGAAGATGCTGCTGACCTACGCGCATGACAAATTTGTCAGCGCCTTCAAAGCGAACAAAAAGTCTCGCTTCACCGTCGTGGACGAACCGGCCAAGGACGCGATGACCCTGAAACTCTCCATCATCGAGTGGGAGCCCAACACCTACTCCGGCCTCGTGGTGCGTGAGGCGGTGGATCTGGTGACCCTGCCCATGGTGGGAGGCAGTGTGCTGGGCAAACCCTCGCGTGGCACCATTGCCATCGAAGGTGTCCTGACAGAACCCAAGACAGGCAAATCTTACTTCGAATTTGCTGACAAAGAAGAGGCCAAGACCCTGTTCTTTTTCTTCCCGCAGGAGCTGTTTCCCACGGGACAGGCCAAGTTTGCCATCCGGGAATGGGCCACACAGTTTGAGAAGCTGATGAGCACGCCCGATGACAAGCAGATCAAGGACAGCATGCCATTCCAGATCATTGGATTTTAAGAAATCCTAAGATTTGTAACGCTCTCCATCATAATATCCAGAGCGACTCCATTTGGGCGAAATTATACTTTGCCCGACCTCAGGCTAAAACGTTGCCAGTGCGGGGGATTTTGTGGCTAATCCAGTCACTAACTCCCGCTCGCCGTGAAAATGCAGTCTCTCTCATCCCTTCTGGTGCTTCTGGTCGGCGTCTCGCTGGCCATGACCTCCTGCCAGTATCCGTATGGCTACGGCTACAACTCGTCGGGCCCATATGCGGGCACCTTCATTCCCTACCGCTACACGGGTCGCGGCCCGATCGGTGACCTGTCCTCCAGTGCGCTGGGTGCCAACCGCGACCACTACTACTACGTGATCCGTGGCAATGATGCCGGGAAGCGCTACTACGGCGCCCGGCCAGTGAACAGCCGACCGGCCTCCATCTACCCGCGCTCGTACCAGCTGCATCCGTATTACTCGAACAGTCTGTATAGCAGCCCCTACTACAGCCGCAGTTCCTCCTCCGTTTACAGCCGAACCAACCGGCCCTGGGGTGGTGGCTACGGCTTTGGCCAGCCTTTTAACTGGGGCATCGGCCTCGGGCTGGGATCGTGCTGGTTCTGATCAGCACTTCAGCTCCTACTTTGACACCCGCGCTGTGGCAGCACAGCGCGGGTTTTTCATGCCACGTTACTGGAGCTCGAAAATGCCCTCGATCTCGACAGCGATGTTTCCTGGCAGGGAGCCCATGCCCACGGCACTGCGGGCACCGATGCCGTTCTCCTCACCCCACACCTGGCCAAAGAGCTCGCTGCAACCATTGATGACCTTGGGATGATCTCCAAAATCGGGCGTGCTATTGACCATACCCAGCAGCTTCACCACGCGCTTGACGCGGTCCAGGCTGCCGAGCTCGCTTTTCAGCGTGGCGAGCAGGGCCAGGGCAGTCTGCCGGGCGGCGGCTTTGCCTTCTTCGAGGGTGAGATCTGCACCAACTCGCCCGGTGAGGTATTCCCCATCTCCGAGGTAGGGGCCGTGACCTGAAACGTAAGCAATGTTTCCGACGATCACGACCGGTTTGTAAACACCGCCGCGCGGTGGGGCTGATGGCAGGGTGAGTCCGAGGGTGGTGATTTGCTGTTCTGCGCTCATGGAGGTCAGGGGGAGTTCGTGAAATGACTGGATTCAGGCATCGTCAAACATGTGCCTGTTCTTCCAAAAATAACTGAAACCAGACACCAGGGTGAGCAGTGTGGTGAAGTACATCACCCCTGCAGCAACCATGCGTTCCACCTCCGGACTGGCTGTGAAGGCCGCATGGGTGAAACCAAAAATGGGTTCTCCCGAAGCCTGGCGCATCATGAAGTAGATGACCGTGAGGATCTGCCAGAGCATCTTGTGCTTGCCCAACGTCTCTGCGGCCAGCACCGCCCCCTGCCCTGCCGCCACCAGCCGGATACCAGTCACAAAAAACTCCCGCGAAAGGATCACGATGGCGATCCACGCAGGCAGCCGTGAGGCCTCGGGGATGTTTGTGTCGGAGGCCAGAAGAATGAAGGCGGCGGCGATGAGGATCTTGTCTGCCAGCGGGTCGAAGAGCTTGCCAAAGTTGGTCACGATGCCACGTGCCCGCGCTATCTTGCCGTCGTAGTAGTCGGTGATGGAGGCCACGCCAAAGACCAGCAGGGCCAGCGACACGGTGTTGGCCCAAGGAATATAAAAGCACACCACAAACACCGCCGTGAGGACGAGGCGGGAGAGAGTGAGCTTGTTGGGCAGGTTCATGCGGGTTGGGCTTCTCTGTCTAGCGAAGGAATCCCCCTGCTGTCAACGACAGGCCTGCAACGAAAGAGCTTTGCCGTGGTGAATCCAGGCAGCCGTGGTCAGGGGCCGGAGGGTTTTTGCAGCGTCGGCTCGCCTTTGAGCCAGCCGAGAGAAGTCAGAAACTTATCCGTGGCCAGCAGGGTCTCGTAGTAAAACTGCACTTTGCCGCCTTTGCCGGGATTGAAGAATCCATGCCCTTGTCCTTCGTAAAAGACGGCCTCACAGCGCACGCCTGCTTTGGTCATGTTCTCCTTGAAGCGCTCGACCACTGCCACGGGGATGAGCTTGTCCTGGGTGCCGAGAAACACAATCGCGGGCGGATCATCAGCGGTGATGTTGTGCGCTGGAGAATATTCCTTGTAGTGCTCTCCCACTCTGGCGTGGCCCCAGCCCTGGTCGGGACCGTTGTCGAAGACCGGATTGAACAAGGCCAACGCGTTGGCCTTGGGGGAGATTTTCAGATCATCCTGTGGATCATCCAGCCCCTCCACCATGCCGACGAATGCCGCCAGATGGCCACCGGCGCTGCCGCCACCGGCTCCGATGCGGGCGGGGTCGATGCCCAGCTCTGCGGCATGGCCGCGAACCCAGCGCATGGCGGATTTGGCATCGTGAACGCAGTCGATGGGCGGACCAGCATCTCCCTTCTTGATCAGACGATACTCCACCTGAATGCAGACCATGCCGCGCGTAGCCAGGTACTCGCTGTGCTGGGTGAACTGGGTTGGACCGCCGCCCACCCAGCCACCACCGTGGAAGAACACCAGCGCCGGGCGCTGATCGGTGCTTTTCCAGTCTGGCGGATTGACGATGGTGAGCTTCAGCTCGCGCTCTCCCACCTTTTTGTAAATGCGGCTGATGGGCTCTGCGGCAGGCAGAGAGACGAGCTGACAGAATAGAAGAGAAAGGACGAAGTGACGCATATTCGAAGGGCGCTAGAACGACTGCGGAGCAAACCAGTTTGCAAAAGAAGCGGAATGGCCGTGAATCTTGCGCAGCTATGGCTGCTCTTTCCGATCCCGCGCTGAGGCGTTTGCTTTTGGGTACGCTGGTTTTGCTCGTCCTCGCCTCGGTCATCGGCCGGGCACTGGCCAGAAAAGCGGCCACAGACGCCGCCAAGGCCACGGTGGCCAACCTGAATGCACGCACCCGGGCGTGGTGGGGCATGGTGGCGGTCTTTGCCACCGCACTGGCTGTGGGCCCCAAGGGCACCGTGTTGATGTTTGGCATCAGCTCCTTCATGGCGCTGCGGGAGTTCATCACCCTGACGCCCACGAGGCCCGGAGACCACCGCACGCTGTTCTGGGTGTTCTTCGTCATCACGCCGCTGCACTATTACTTTCTGGCCACGTGGTGGTACATCCTGTTTCTCATCCTGATCCCGGTCTACGCTTTCCTTTTCATCCCGCTGCGCTCCGCCCTCGCAGGAGATTGTGATCATTTTCTGGAGCGCACGGCCAAGATACAGTGGGGCCTGATGGTCTGCGTGTACTGCATCAGCTACGCGCCAGCACTGCTCTGGGTGGATGTACCCGGCTGGCAGGAGCCGCGGGCCAATCTGCTTTTCTGGTTTGTGGCGGTCGTGGAGCTCAGCGATGTGATGCAGTACGTGTGGGGCAAGACCTGCGGGAAGCACAAGATAGCCCCCACGGTGAGTCCGGGCAAAACGTGGGAGGGATTCATCGGTGGAGGTCTGACGACCACGGCGCTCGGAGCTGGCCTGTGGTGGGCCACGCCCTTCTCCCCGCTGCAGGCTTCGGCGATGGCGGCGCTCGTGGTAGTGATGGGTTTTGCAGGAGGGCTGGTGATGTCTGCCATCAAGCGTGACCGAGGGGTGAAAGACTGGGGCGGGGCGATCGCCGGCCACGGCGGCTTTATGGACCGGTTTGACTCCCTGGCCTTTGCCGCGCCGGTGTTTTTCCACGCCACGAGCTATTTCTTTGGACGCTGAAGCCGGAAAGCCCGGCGGCCCGGCCTTCGTACTCCAAGGTCATGCTTTACCGCGCCCTTATCGCAGCCTCCCTTCTGACCGCCACCGCCTCTGCGGCGACGAAGCTCGACTTCAACCGCGACATCCGGCCGATCCTGAGCGACAACTGCTTTGCCTGCCACGGCTTTGACGCCAAGAAGCGCAAGGCCGATCTGCGGCTGGACGTGGCCGAGGGTGCCTACAAAGCCATCGACGGTGCTTTCCCCATCAAACCAGGAAACCCGGATGTGAGCACCATCATCCAGCGCATCCTGACCAAGGATGAAGATGAAGTGATGCCGCCGCCGGAGTCCAACAAGCACGTGAGTCCGGCGCAGGTGGAGATCCTGAAGCGCTGGATCAAGGAAGGCGCGGAATACAAGAAGCACTGGAGCTTTGAAGCGCCGGTCAAAACAGCGCCCCCGGTAGTTAAAGGCGGCACCATTCGCAATCCGATCGACGCCTTTATCCAGTCACGGCTGACGGAGGAAAAACTGACACCGCAGCCTGAGGCATCGAAGGAGACACTCATTCGTCGTGTGACGCTGGACCTGACTGGCCTGCCGCCCACGCTGGCGGAGGTGGATGCCTTTCTGGCAGACAACAGCCCTGATGCGTATGAAAAAGTCGTGTCCCGCCTGCTGAAGTCCGAACGCTATGGCGAGCACATGGGACGCTACTGGCTGGATGCGGCGCGCTATGCCGACACCCACGGCCTGCATCTGGACAATGAGCGCAGCATGTGGCCCTACCGCGACTGGGTGGTGCGCGCCTTCAACCAAAACCTGCCTTACGACCAGTTCACCATCTGGCAGCTTGCGGGAGATCTGCTGCCAAACCCCACCATCGACCAGCAGATCGCCTCCGGGTTCAACCGCTGCAATGTGACGACCAGCGAAGGCGGCAGCATCAATGAGGAGTTCATCTTCCGCTATGCCGTGGACCGCACGGAATCCACCGTGGCAGTGTGGATGGGGCTCACCGCTGGCTGTGCCGTGTGCCACGACCACAAGTTTGACCCCATCTCGCAGAAGGAGTTTTACTCCCTGTACGCCTTCTTCAACAGCGCTGCAGATCCGGCCATGGACGGCAACATTCTGCTGACGCCGCCGATCCTGCGCCTGAGCAACGAGGAGCAGAAGAAGCAGCTGGCGGTGCTGGATCAAAAGCTGGCCGCCACGGAAACGAAAATCCGCAACGCCATCCAGTCCATTCAATACACCGACCCCGCCACGCTGAACCCGCCTCCCCCCGTGCAAAGCAGCGAGCTGGTGTGGTTTGAGGATGCATTCCCTGCAGGTGCCAAGGTCGGCGTGGCTGGAGCGCCGACTCAGTTTGTGACCAAGGACAAGGGACCGGTGTTTAGCGGGAATGCCGCGCTCAAACGAACCGCCACCGGTGTGGCGCAGGATTTCTTCACCAATGGCGCCAAGTATGAAATCCCGCCCAACGGCAAGATCAGCGTGCAGTGCTACATTGATCCCGCCAATCCGCCCAAGGCCATCATGCTGCAGTTCCACACCTCGGGCTGGAACCATCGCGCCGTGTGGGGTCAGGAGGGAGCCATCCCCTTTGGCCAGGTGCGCACGCCGGAAAAGGTGCAGATGGGAGCGCTGCCCAAGGAGGGGGAGTGGGTGAAGCTGGAAGTGCCCGCTGAGAAACTGGGCCTGAAGCCTGGCATCAAGGTCAACGGCTTTGCCTTCACGCAGTTTGACGGAACCGTCTATTGGGATCGTCTGGCTATGAACTCCCGTGTCGATCCCGCCAAAGACACGCAGTGGTCCTGGAGCAAGTGGGTGGAGAAAAAGCAGGGCACGCGCGTGGCCGAGCTGCCCAATGACCTGCAGACGCTGGTGCGTGGCAAGAAAGCCGCCGAGTGGTCCGAGCAGGAAGTGGCCAAGCTCAAGGCATGGTGGTTTGAAAACGAATACCAAGGCGCACGCAGCCTGGTGGATGGAGCACGCGCCGAGAAGCTGGCTCTGGAGGGGCAAAAGAAGACGCTCTACGATGTGATCCCCGCCACCTTTGTGATGGCCGACCTGCCTGAAAAGCGCGAGAGCTTTGTGATGGATCGCGGGCAGTATGACAAGCCCAAGGACAAGGTGACGCGCAGCACGCCGGCCATCTTCCCGCCGCTGCCGCAGCAGGCCGAACACACGCGCATGGACCTGGCCAAGTGGCTTCTCAGCCCGCAGCACCCGCTGACCGCGCGTGTGGAGGTAAACCGCCTGTGGCAGCAGTTCTTTGGCATCGGTCTGGTCAAGACGAGCAACGACTTCGGCTCCCAGGGCGAGCCCCCCAGCCACCCCGAGCTGCTCGACTGGCTGGCCGTGACCTTCCGTGAGAGCGGCTGGGACATGAAGGCCTTTGCACGCCTGATCGTGACCTCCCATACCTACCGGCAGAGCGCGCAGTGCTCCGATGTCGTGCTGCAAAAGGACCCCGAAAACCGCCTGCTGGCACGGGGCCCGCGCTTCCGCCTGGATGCCGAGGCCGTGCGCGATGAGGCGCTGTTTGTCTCCGGCCTGCTCAGTCCCAAAATCGGCGGCAAGAGCGTGAAGCCCTATCAGCCTGAGAACATCTGGGAACCCGTGGGCTTTGGCGGCAGCAACACGCGCAACTATATCCAGGACCACGGCGAGTCCCTCTACCGTCGCAGCCTTTACACCTTCTGGAAGCGCACCGCCCCGCCGCCGAACATGACCGCCTTTGACGCGCCGAACCGCGAGAGCTACTGCCTGCGCCGCGAACGCAGCAACACCCCGCTGCAGGCGCTGACGCTGATGAACGATGTGCAGTTCTTTGAAGCCGCGCGCAACTTTGCCCAGCGCGTCATGCAGTCACAGACAGGCACAGATGCACGCATCACCGCCCTCTTCCGCACCGCCACCGGTCGCTACCCCAGCGCCCAGGAGGCCGAGATCATCCTACAGTCCTACCAGAAGGAACTTGCCTCCTACACCGCCAAGCCCGAGGAAGCCAAAAAAGCCATCAGCTACGGCGAATCCAAGCCCGATGACAAACTCAACCCCGCCGAACTCGCCGCCTGGACGATGGTGGCCAATCTCGTGCTGAACCTGGATGAGGTGGTGACGAAGGGGTGAGGCACCATCTCCAAATCATGGATTGATACCTCGGCCAAAAAGGGTAACTTCGCCGCATGGAAACTCTCGCCACAACACCTGTGCCTGCGGACTTGGTCGGCAGCTTCCGCAGCTTTGGTGAGTATGGCCCGGTCTATCAGATCACAGACAGGGTCAACGGACAGAAAGTTCACGTTGTTGTCGTCCAGACAGGCGAAGAACTTGATTACCCGATCGAACAGGCGATCCAGGATCCAGCGGCCAGGTAATCATGTTTGCCATCGCTTTTGACCTTGTAGTGGCCGACGCTGTTCAGCACCATCCACGTGGCGCGACGGCTGCCTACACCGACATTGGCGTCACACTGAAAAAGTACTCCTTCGACCGGGTACAGGGCAGTGTTACGTGAGCAAAAGGATGACATGGCGAATCGGTTTGCCGCCCTGCTGGCACTCAAGGCTCTGCCGTGGTTCGCCAAAGTCGTGCGGGATATCCGGGGGTTCCGCATTGAGAATTGGAGCGACTTCACTCCGATTATCAAAGGTTCCACTCCCTGACTGCGCCGAGATCAAACTCACGCTGTCTCAAACTCCGTCTCCCGGTCCGCTGAAGAGAAGCAGATGACCATCTCGGCATCCACGCCATCGAGTGCACGGGCGTTGTGCCACTGACCGGCGGGGATGGAGATGGTGTCGCCGGGATTGAGGATGAATTTTTGATCTCCCAGACTGTGCTCCAGCCTGCCTTTGAGGAGGTGCAGGATTTCGTCGCAGTTCGGGTGGCGATGGCGTGGGTTGGTCTGGTCCGCCGGGATGATCACATGACCGAAGGTCATGGTGGTGGAGTTCCCCATTTCACGCGAGGCCAGCCAGGTGAGTTTTCCCCACGGCTGGTCGATCAAAAGGCCTTCAGCGAAAGTGCGGATAGGGGAAGCTGGAATCATGACTGTCATGATTCCCACGACAGCCATTTTAGCGACTGATTTCTGGATTGTGTGAGGCGGGTAAGTTGTTTGTAAGCCAATGCCTCGTGCATTGCTTCTAATTATTGAATCTCTATCATGACAGCGTTCGCAGTTTTGAAAGCACAACGCCATTGTCATGCACTCCGCATCACTCACTCCACGGCATCAAAGTCACGCCTCCGGCCTGCTTTCAAAACTCGGCGCGCTGTGTCTTCTAGGACTGACAGGAGTCTCCGCAATGGCGGCAGACCTGCCCGCCTACCGCAGCCTGTTTGTGGATCTCTCGACGCGCCCAGATGCGCGCTCTCTCGCGGCCTTTGACCTCTGTGTTTTGAACCCGCAGGCGGAAGTCGAGATGGAGCCCGGGCATGCGCTGGGAAATCACTACTACGCGCTGCTGGATGTGGCGCACTTCAGCACCGGCTCCAAAGCCGCCATGCTCAGCGCCAGCCGCAAGATGGGCTCCAAGCCGGTGGATGGAAAAGCGCAGCTTCGGAGCATCGATCTCAGCGATGAGCACTGGGTCGCATGGGCGATCGAAACCATGGCCGATCCTGCGGCGCAGAAGGGTTTTGACGGCTTCGTCATCAGCTTGGGCGAAGAGCCCTCCACACCTGTCGCACGCGCAGCGGTGCTGTCTCTTGCCACTGCTCTGCGCCAGCGCTATCATGACAAGCCTCTGCTGCTGGACCTGCGCATGGGACACGGCATCGAGGCCGTGCCTGTGGCGAAAGGCTTTCTGGCCTTGGGAGTTTTCACCCGTGAAGGCAAAGACGGTGCCATGGAGTGGGTGCCGCTGGCGGAAACCCAGCGCGTGCTTCGCAGCATCCGCACGGTGCAGATGCAGGGCATGCGCGTCTTTGGTGTGGACTATGCTGCCGCCGATGATCGCAGCGCCTGCCGCGAGGCTGCCCAGCGCCTGACCAGTGCGGGAGTGCTGCCGTTCATCACCACGCCTGCGCTCAGCGGGGTGAACCTCGGCCCGCTGGAGGAATCCTCCCGCCGGGTGCTTGTGCTGCATGGCTGGGATGAAAAGCATGTGGGTCAGAAACCCACTCCTGCCAGTGGAACCACCACCGCACGTGTGCTGGGCCAGTCGCTGGAATGGCTGGGCTGCGAACTCCGATACCGCACTGCCAGCGGCACAGACTTCCTGCCAGAAGATCACGATTTCACCGCCGTCATTCTCGATCCCGGCCTGATCCTCAGCGCCGAGCAGCAGCGCACGCTGGCCTCCTGGCTGCCCTCGCTCCAGGCGCGCAAAATTCCGCTGCTGCTCACCAGCATGCCTTGGAACGACAGTGCCGCATTGCACATGGCCATGCAGCATCTCGGCATGGGCGGCAGCACCAAGCCCGCGCCACGCCTGACCAAGACCCAGGTGGTGGCCATGGACTCCAGTCTGCTGGGCACGAATGGCCGGGTCAGCCCGCGCTCGCTGGGTTTCCTTGACTTCACCGCACCGGCAGAGGCCCACGTGGTGCTGGCCCAGAGCGGACTGGATGCCATGGGTGCGGAGCATCGCTTTGACCAGGCCTTTCTCGCCACCTGGGGTGGGGCATGGATCGAGCCCGCCGCCTCTGCTGCGCCGACGCAGTTCAATCTCCCAGCCTTTCTCGCCCGCTGGATGGAGGCCGCCCAGAGCGGCCCGGTGCCAGACACCACCACACGCGAAGGCCGCCGGGTGTTTTACAGCCACATCGACGGCACCGGCTTCTCCACGCCCAGCACTCTGCCAGGCCTCCCGCTATGCTCCGAGGTGCTGCGCGATCAGGTCCTCAGCCGCTACCTGCTGCCCGTGACCGTCTCCGTGTGCGAGGCCGAGCTGCGAGCCTGGCTGCCTGGCCAGCCAGCGACGGAAGCCGCACGGCTGGAGCATGTGGCACGGAGTCTCTTTGAAATGCCGCAGATCCAGGCGGCCTCAAATTCCCTCTCCCGCCCCGCCACCTGGACTGCTGGCGCTGACATCAGCAGCCAGCTGAATGAGCGCGCCAATACAGCACGTCATGACCTGCCACGCGAGATCGCAGGCTCCATGAGCTACATCCACCGGCGCCTGCTGCCGACAGGCAAATCCGTGAGCCTCATGCTGTGGCCTGCCAAAGCCACCCCGAGCAGCGAGGCAGTGGAATACTGCCGCTCCATGGGCATCGAAAACCTGCAGGCTGGCGCAGGTGCCACCGTGAGTCCGGATGTGACGGCACGCCTGGAGCCAGCCGCGCTGCGTTTCAGCTTTGCCGATGCACGCACCGAGGCGGGAGTGGCCGCTCTGGGCAGGGCCTTTGACACCTGCGCCAGCGAGCCCCTGCATGCCATGACCGCCGCCACCTATGCCGCGAGCGTGCGCGACGCCCGCCACACCCGCGTGCTGAGCGCTGGTGCAGACCGCTGGATCATCCTGAACGGCGGCCAGTGCCGCACCCTGCGCATGCCAGCCACCGCTGGCGTGCCGGACATGGCGCGCTGCCAGGGCGTCTCCGGCTACAATCTGCATGCCGGGCAGCTTTACATCCACACCATGGGCCGGCAGCGCACCGACCTGGTGCTGACCCGCAGCGTGCCGGTGCAGCATCTGCGCCTCGCCGAATGCAGCGCCCAGGTGGAGTTTCTGGAGCTGAACTCCCGCCGCGCCACCTTCCAGGTCTGCGATCTGCGCCCGGTGGAGATCGTGCTGGCGGGCTTTGAGCCGCGCGGCCAGTGCGCCTATCTGGAAAACGGCCGCCCCTACACTGCGCACGCAGATGCCCAGGGCATCGTCCGTCTGGATCTCACCTGCCGCGCCACCGTCTCCCTCCAGTCCCTGCCTCCGGCTGCCAATGCCGCGATGCGCTGATCTTTCCTCCCACTCTCTGCCACTTCCACATGTCACGCTCCGCCCGCCAGGCACTGCTGCTCATCTTTTCCTACTCCATGCTGGCCGTGGCGTGGGGCTGGCGCCTGCATGCCAATGACAAGATCCCGGACGCGAAAGTGGACGCCTCTCTGGAGGCCACGCGCACCGGCCTGGCCGCGAAGCTGGCACATGCCCCGAAACATCTGCAAATGGCCGCAGTCATGCAGCTGGGACTGCTGCCGGATGCTGAGCTCAGGGCCTTGCAAAACTGGACGAAGATGATGCCCGAGCAGCGCGTGCGCCAGCTCACCGTGCAGCACGGACCGCTGCCCACCCCGAGCCCGCTGAACACCGCGCTAATCTTTGCCGAGATCCAACAGCCTGACGCACCTCTCCTCGAAGACAGCCGCATGTTTGTCAGTGCATCGGGAGACAGGATGGAAGAGGCGGACAAGATCGCCGCGCTGGAGATGCTCGCCACCCAGGCTCTTGAAACCAACGAACACAGCCTGGCCATCTCCATTCACGAGCGCGTGTGCGAGTTTCCCTCCGCCATATGGCAAAATGTGCTGAGCCTTACCGAGGCCGCACACGCTGCCCGGCGTCCGGCCGCAGCACTGCGAGTGGTGAATGAATGGCTCGCTGCCAAACCCTCGCGCCTCGATGCCAAGCAGCAGGAAGAGGCGCTGGATTTGCAGCTCTCTCTCCTGCTGGAAGGCTCCCGCTATGCCGAGGCCAGCCGCATCTCCCTCGATGCCCTGCGTGCCCTCAAGCCCTCCGCAGGCCTGCCGCCACGTATGCTGGAGCGCGCCCTGCTGGCCACTCGCGCTGCCGGTGAATCCGCCGAGCTGCTGCCATGGATCGAGTTTCAGCTGCGCACCTTTGCGGATCATCAGCGTTCCGTTTCATCTCTGTCCACAGGCACGAAGGTGGATCCGGAATACCGCCGCTGGGTGAATGAGGGCGCCTGCATTGCCGACCTGAACCATCAGAGCAGCATCGCCTGCGATCTGTTTTTCCGCCTCGCTGCCATGGGAGAAACCCGCGTGCTGGCCCGCCTGCACACGCTCGCGACGCAGATGCGGCGCGACAAGGAACTCTCCAGCGTGATTGCCAGCCTGCAGAGTCGCCTCGGCCCCATCCAGCTGGCGCAGGCGTTGGCAGACGGAGGCGCTCCGGCTGCGGCGCGCGCCGTGCTGGCTCCGCACCTCGAAGCTTCGCCAAATGATCGCGCCGCCTGGCATCTGCTGACAGAGATCGACATCATGCAGCGCGGAGAGGCCTCGGCACCCGTGCTGTGGGAGACTCTGCTCAAACGCTTTCCCGATGATGTGCATGCCCTGGGAGAGCTTTCGAAGCTCCAGATGGCCAGCGCACAATACCCGCAGGCGCTGCGCACGCTGCAGTCGATCCCCGAATCGCAGAGAGATGAGAATGCCCTGCGCAGCATCGTTTCACTGGCCATCCAGCTCGACGACATCCCGGCAGCACACCGTGCGCAGCAGCTCATCATCAGCTCCGCCGCACATCCAGCGGTCAGCGATGTCATGGCCCTCACGACCACCAGCCAGCAGCATGCGGACACCATGGCCGTCGAGGCAGCGCAGAGCGAGGCCTTGGCAAAACTACCCTCCGGCACCGACTTCCACCGCAGCCTGACCGCCAAAATGGAAACCGGCGAGGCCTCTCAGTTCAGCACGGCCGCCAAGGCCAGGTGAGCACCACATTGCATGCTTGATTCACCCGGCCTGTTTGTCACATTGCTCTTATGCAACTGACAGCTCTGCTTAAACCGGCGGAAGAATTCATTGCGGCACTTTGAGCATTTTAAACTCCGCTGCTGACTTACCATTCATGAAGTCCGTTCACGCTCTCCTTCTGCTCCTGCTCATTTTCACCGCTGCTGGCTGCAACACGCCACCGCGTGATGAGTACGGCCGCCGCCAGTTTTACGAGCTCCGCCTGCACAGTCTCGAATTTCCTGTAAGCCGCGCGCGTCTTTACAAAACTCTCCCCCCAGCCTCACCGGCTACCCCCACAGGCAGGCCTGGATCAGGGCTGCTGACCGGCAGCGAGTATTACCGGCTGGATGATCTCTTCGTGGTCGAGATGTCTGTCGTCTATAAAGCGGTGGCGGGCTTTGAGGATTATCTCAATCCCGCTCCCTCTATCGGTGGGCAGGTGCGTTCCATCCTCGATGCCTCGCAGAGTCTCGAAAACCTCATGGATCGCGGCACGCCGGAGCATCCTTCCGACATCATTCGCCGGGCGCAGATCGTGAAACGCCCGGTGCCGCGCTACTGAGCATGCGCTAGCCGTGCTTCTTGATGATCTGGATAAATTCCGGCAGGTACTCCTTCGCCTTCTTCTCGCCCACACCACGGATTTTGAGACCAGCATCGATCGTCTTCGGCTTGAGGCGTGTCATGAATTCCAGCGTCTGATTGCTGAAGATGAGGTAGGGCGGCACGCCCTCGGCCTCAGCCACGGCCGTGCGGTGGCGCTTGAGCTTTTCAAACAGCGCATCGTCAAAGCCGAGCTCTCGCGCGGCCAGCTCCTCGTTCATCGCGGTCTTGCCCTTCGGCTTGCTGGACACAGGCGCATGCAGCGAGGGCCAGCGCATGCGTACGTTCAGCCCCTTCCTCATCACCTCCGCTCCGCGTGAGGTCAGTGTGACCTTCGGATACTCGCCTGTGCTGGTCTCAATGAGCCCGAGTTTTTCCAACTCGGCAAACAGCGGGTGCAGCGCCTGGGTGCCAATGTGCTTGAGCAGGCCGTAGGTCGTGAGCTGGTCATGCCCTGCGTCCACGATCTCCTTCGATTTGCTGCCCACGAGCATCTGAATGATACGCCCTTTGCCAAAGCGCCCCTCCCAGGTGCCATCGGTCAGCTTGGTGGACATGCGTGCGATTCCGCTCAGCGCCTGGCGCAGCATGGTGACCTCCTCGGCGGTGCCCTCTCGCGGAGGCTGCACGCCCTCGGCGCGGCACACGTCGCAGGTGCCGCAGGGCGTGCTCTCGGTCTCGCCAAAATAGCGCAGGATCTGCTCCTGACGGCAGGCCTTGTCATCGTAGCAGAGGTCGATCATCGCCTTCAGCTTGGATCGGTCGCGGCGGTCTTTCTCGCGCAGCGCATCCACGTCAAACTCCAGGTCCCGCGTGAGCATGTTTGGCTGCAGCAGCCGTGTGCCGCGGATGCGTTTGCCGGGAATGTCAAAGCGCTCGATGTAGCCGCTGCGCGCCAGATGAATGAGCGCCGATCCGATCGCCATGCTGTTCTTGGCCCCTGAACGCTCGGTGATTTCATCGATGGATGCCTGCACTTCGTGGCTGGCGTCTGCCGCATTCAGCAGGGTCTGGTACACGCTGCGGATGACGTCCACGCCGGGGTTGTTTCCATCAATGAAAAACTCCTGTGTGCGGGTGTCGGCAAAGTTGAAAAACAGATCGCACTGCGAGGGCTCGCCATCACGCCCCGCACGACCTGCCTCCTGATAATAAGCCTCCACGCTGCCGGGCACGTCGAAGTGGGCCACAAAGCGCACGTCCGAGCGGTCGATGCCCATGCCGAAGGCATTCGTGGCCACGGCCACATCCGCCTTCTTGGTGATGAACTTCGTCTGCCGCGACTCGCGCTCTTTGTCGTCCAGCCCGCCGTGGTATTCGATGACCTTGAGCTTCCACGAGCGCAGCTCCTCGCCCACCTCCTCGACACGCTTGCGGGTGGAGCAATAAACGATGCCCGTCTTGAACTGCGCGATGAGCTTCTGCAGCCGCTCGTATTTGTCCGCGTTCGATTTGGTGTGGATGATGTTCAGGCTGAGATTTGGCCGCTCAAACCCGCGAATGGTCACAAAGGGATCGCGCAGCGCGAGCGTGTTCAGAATGTCGCTCCGCACCTCCGGCGTGGCCGTGGCGGTGAGGGCCACGACCTGCGGGCGGTCCAGCTGCGCCAGCGCCTCGCCCAGCCGCATGTAGTCGGGGCGGAAATCATGCCCCCACTGCGAAAGGCAGTGCGCCTCGTCCACGGCAAACAGCGCGATCTGCACCTGCCGCAGCGCATTCGTAAACGTACGGCTGCGGAAGCGCTCCGGCGCCACATAAACCAGCTTGTACTCTCCGTTTCGCAGCGCCTGGATGCGCTCCTGCTGCTCTCCCAGCGAGAGCGAGCTGTTGATCAGCGTGGCGGGAATGCCGCGCCGCTCCAGCGCATCCACCTGGTCCTTCATCAGCGCGATCAGCGGACTCACCACCACCGTGACGCCATCCATCACCATCGCAGGAAGCTGGTAGCACAGCGATTTGCCACCACCGGTAGGCATGATGATCATGGTGTCCCGGCCGCTCAGAATACTGGCCATCACCGTCTCCTGCCCGTCCAGAAACTCGCGGAAGCCAAAGTACTTCTGCAACGCCATCTTGGCGTCATGAATGGGTGTGGAGTCTGCAGTGGGAAGAAGGTCGGACACGGACCGCGCATCTTGGATGCGATGAGGAATGGCCGCAAGAAGACGCAAAAATATCAAAGGCCATGCTTCCAAGCAGCGCGCTTCCGGCACGGCGCATCATGCCAGCTCGTAGGATGGGTGTGGCGACAGCCCGCCCGTCCATCAGCGCACGGCAAACACCACGGCGCACGAACGTCCTCGCAGCCGGGCGGTTTGGCGAAGAAGCGTGGAAGCATCGGCATGATCTGGACGCCAAACACACCCAGCCTACGGCCAAAGCGCCCCCTTCAATGCTCGTCCTTCTTCTTCGCATCCTTCGCTTTCAGCGACGGTGTGAAGCCATACTTCTCCCCCGCCTGCCTCAGGCATTTGACGATGTTGGTCTCTTCAAACTCCAACGCCTCCTCCAGACGAAGCCCGGTGGTCTTGGGCAGCTTGGCGGCTTTGCGCTCGCGCACCATCGTCAGCGTGCGCGCCAGTTCGGTGCCGGGTTTTTCTGGAAAGGTGGCCCAGTAAGCGGGCTTGAGACAGGGGATGTCCAGCGGATCGCGCGTGATCATCTCCAGCAAGTAGTTCACCTGCGGATTGTACTTCTCAAACAGCGCAAACATGCGCGGAAGATCCAGGATGCCCTCTCCCAGCGGCACCTCGGAAAGAAGGAATCCGGTGGGTGTCTCCTGCACAGCCATGTCCTTGATGTGCGTGGTCACAGCAAAGGGAGCCAGCGTTTCCACCACCGTCATCGGATCTTCCAGCAGCGCGATGCTGTTTCCGGTATCGACACAGGCACCCATGTGCGGGCTGCTCAGGCGACCCAGCATTTCCGCCAGTTCGGCGGCGTGGAAGTCCTTGTGATTCTCGATGCCGATCTTCACTTTCTGCCGCCGTGCCACCGGCTCGGCCAGCTGCATGGACTTGAACGCGCCTTCCTTCCAGTGCTTGAATTCCTCAAGCGAGGAAAACAGCTCGTAGCGCCGCCCACCCGTGGCGGAGCGAAAGATCACCGCCCCGGCCTCCTTGGCAATGCGCACCTCCTGCTCAAACCTCGCCACATCGTTCTCATTCTTCGGCAGGGTGATGCTGCCCTCGAGCTTGATGCTGTAGGACTCGCAGGTGGCGCGCACCTGCCCGGCAAATTCCGCCGTCCAACCGCCCACCATCGTCTGCAGCGAACCGACGCCTAGATCACGCACATGATCCAGCACATCCAGCGCGTGCTCAAAGGGCGGGTATTTGATGTTCGAGTACTTCCCCTGCCAGCGCTTCCAGTACGAGTGGATCACAATGCCCATCCTCTTCCCCTGCAAAGCAGCCGATGAAGGCAGGGCGGCCGCAAAAGCGGCGGCGGAGGTGAGGAAGGTGCGGCGGGTCATTGGGTTTCAGGGAACGAAGATGAGCAGGCAAAGATTTCCAGATGCCTTCGCTAGCATTTTGTTGGCCGCACGAATTGATAGGTTTGTTTTACTTGAACCCACCAACCATTTTGGCGCACCTCGCTGGGAATGCAGATACAAAAATTGGTGCCTCACTGCAGACTGCGATATTGATTGTTCCACCACTTAACCAAATCGATATGCTGATCCAGCGTAACCCATGTCATGTTTTCACCGGGCTTGGGGTCACCACCGAAGATGATAGGCTGAATGTACCATTTGATCTTATCGGCGACCTGAGTGTCTGCACGAAGCCCGGCTGAATCAATCTCCAAGGAACACGGACAAAGCTCTTTGGCAGCCAACGGAATGGTAGGTACTGTGTATAGATTGTTGTCGGCATCGCATAGGATGAAATCGTCCCAGCTTTTGATGCCAACAAGAATGTAGCCGGGCAGGAAGCTGTTCACAGCATAACGCTCTGTCATGAGAGACGCCTCCGCCTGATCTTCAAAAAGAATGAAATAGTCCTTTTGGCACCATCCTTGGATCATGGCTTTGAAATATCTTCACCTCACCACCCCGCCCACCCACTCCGGCTGCCGCTTGGCCAGGCATTCGGAGAGCCAGCGCACCAGATCGGCCACCGATTCATGCTTCTTCCGCAGGGCGTTGAGCGCGGACCAGTCGATGGTATGACGTGGCGTTGGCAGCGTGATCTTCTGGATGTGCAGCAAATTGTGCACAGCCTCAAACTCCGCCGCGCTCATAGCGCGCAGGTCCTTGGCGGATGGCAGTTCGTCCAGCACGTTGAGCGGCACTCCCAGGGTGCTGATGCCCACGCCAAACTGATGACCGAGACTGCGCAGGGCATCCACCAGCGCCTCGTCGTTCAGGCCTTCGGCGATGACGAGCTCGCTCTGCAGCGTCCAGCGGGTGGCGCTGAGCGCCTGGAAAAAGTCGGCGCTGAAGGTGTCCAGCGCCACGCTGAGCTTGAGCTGCACGCCGGCCAGACTGACTTCAGGCCCGCCGAGATGGCGACGCAGATCGAGCATGGCGGGGTCAAAACGCGGTGCATCGTCGCTGCCGGTGTCGAGATCCCAGTCCGCCACGACGAGGTCGGGGATGTCCCACTCTCCCTCCATGCTGGGGGCTCCGCTGCTGTTGCGGTTCAGCAGAAAAGGGTAGCGCGAGCGCTGCAGGCAGAGCCGCTCATAGATGGCCACCATGCGCAGGTAGCGCGACCAGCACTGGTCACTCTCTCCCAGCTCGCTGTCAAAGAGGCCCTGGCGTGTGGTGCCGTTGGTCCCGGCAAAGGTCTTCTTCTGCCGCTGGTAGTAGCCCTGCCCCTGATCCACCTTGGCGATGGGGGACGTCGGGTCGTAGCTGAGGATGGAAAAATGGTAGCGCAGCGTGGCGTCGCTGTAGCCATCGCCGAGGCGCAGGCGCACGAGACGGATGAGTTCGGTGCCCTTGATCGAATCCGCAGGATCTTGCGGTAAGATTTCGGGCAGCAGTAGTCGCAGTTGTTCGCGTAGGTTCATCCTTGGTGCTGTGGTACAGCATGGCCGCGAAGCAGTTGTTTCGTCAACAAGAGAAACGCATCAGCCGCGCCGCTCCTCCCGAATGACATAGCGGGTGCGCCGGCTGTTCAGCCAGCGCACGCCAAACATGTCCATCGTGGCGCGGAGCGCGCGGTTGCCAAAGCCGTACTTGCTCACGCCGTGGATGCGCGGGCGGTGGTTCACCGGCATTTCGGTCACGCGCCAGCCCATGTTGCGGATGAGGGCGGGAATGAAGCGGTGCATGCCATTAAAGAGCAGCAGGGCCTCGCGGCAGTCACGGCGCATGACCTTCAGCGTGCAGCCGGTGTCGCGCACATGGTCCCCCACAAAGCGGGAGCGGACAAAATTGGCGATGCGGCTCTGCAGCCGCTTGAAGGCGGTGTCCTTGCGCTTGGCGCGGTAGCCGCAGACAAGGTCGTAACCGGGGGCCTCGTCCAGCTTGGCGATCATGGCCGGGATGTCGGCGGGGTCATTTTGCAGGTCGCCGTCCAGCGTCACGATAACATCTCCCAGCGCGGAGTGGATGCCGGCGTGCATGGCCGCGCTCTGGCCGCTGTTCTTTTCAAAGACCATCACCCGCACGCGCGGGCCGGGCTGCACACGCGCCAGGGTCTGATCTTTGGAGCCGTCGTCCACCAGCACCAGCTCGTAGTCCAGGCCGCGCAGCGCGGTGTCGATCTGCTGCTGCATCTCCACGACATTGTCCTCCTCATTATAAAGAGGCACGACGACGGAAACGGCGGGAGACGAGGGCATGGCGAAGGGTGAAAAAGGGCATCAAGAGTCGGGCGTACGCCCCCCGTGGCAAGCGAAGATTTTGAGCCAGCGGACCTCATTCCCCGCATGCATGACCCGCGCCACTGTGAGCAGCTCGGTGCTTTGGAAGCGCCGCCGCACCCAGATGGGCGGCCTGCTGGCATCCCTGTCTTCCGCGACAAACAGCGCACTGCGCCCCGCAAAAGCACCCCAATCTGCCTCAGAAGACTGCACTGGCTCAGCACGCCCCAGGTAAAAATCCAGCTCTGCCGCGAGCACCTGGTCATCCGCCACCACAAAATATCCGCCTCCCGACTGCTCAAGCACCGAGGCGACGACTCGTGCACTCTCCCGCCAGCCGTGCATGACCCGGGCCGGATCGGCCAGGATGGCACGCGTATAGTCTGTGGCAGCACCTGTGCCGGATGAAAAAGGCCACCGCAGCCCCAGCGTGCGCGGCAGGTCCGTCTGCAGGAGGAAAGCGCTCTGCAGCGCGGCCAGCACGAGTGCCACCGTGCGCAGGCTGATCTTTTGCTCGATCACCGCTGCGCGCGCCACAGTGCCGCGATGCGCCAGCAGCACCGCGCCAAAGAGCATCCACACCGCACCGCTGGTCCCAGGCCAGCTCTCGTGCGGCCCATAGAAAAAGTCTATACCTGCCAGCGGCAGCAGCAGGGCCAGGGGCAGCCCGCGAGCGGTCTGCAGCATGCCGCCCGCCAGCCCCGCACGCACGCTCAGTACCAGAAAGATGAGCAGCATGGGCGAGGCCAGCACAATCCAGCGCATGAGACTGGGCACCATCCGCCACTCCGGCAGCCAGCGCCATGCCATGAAGGCAGGCCCACCGCTCGCAGCCTGCGAGATCAGCCAGAGCACCAGCACCGCCGCCCAACCGCCCGCGATCCAGCGAAATCCCGTTGCGCGCAGTTGGTGCCGTGCCTGCATCGGAAACGCCAGCGCAAGAGCCACCGCCACCATGACCGCCAGAGCAGGCGGCTGCGCCAGCGCCACCCCCACCACACATGCCGCAGCCGCTTTCCAGTGCCGCTGCCGGGGATCCTCCTCCCGCAACGCCCGGCGCATCAGCAGCACCGCCTCAGGCAGAAGCACACACACCAGCAGCGCCGGAGTCAGCGTGACGGCAGCGAGATTGAAGACCGGCAGCACATTCAAAATCACCACCACCCAGCCCGCGATGTGCTCATCATGCAGCTCCCGCGCCAGCCGCCACACCAGCAGAGACGCCGCCAGCGCCAGCAGCGGTGCAAAAAGCCGCACCCCAGCCTCGCTGGCTCCGCCGCAGAGCATCCCCAGCCTGGCCAGCAGGGGAACCAGCGGCCCATGGCCAAAAAAACCACTCCACGGCCCGTGTTTCGCCTGAAAAACCGCCAGCGCCTCGTCCGGCGCGAGTTCCAGCGTCGGCAGCAGGGCCCAGCGCCAGAGCGTGAGCAGGCCCAGGGCGGCTAAGAGAAAGCGCTGGCGCGGCATGATGGTTGGGCGCATTGAATAGAGGACGCCACGCGCATGTCAAAGTGTCGTCACCCCCAACCTGTCCACTCTCATGAAACTCTTTTACCTGCTCCCGCTGCTGCTTCTGGCCCCGGCCCTGCGTGCCGAGGACGCCCAGCCAAAGACTGCCGAGGAAATCATCCGCATCGTGCAGAACAGCTACGCCCTGCAAAACTACAAGATGAACGGCCAGCTGCGCGACGACTCCACCGGCCGCGTGGAGCCGCTAACGCTCACGATGCAGGAGCGCGTCATGCGCTTCCTCTTCAAAAACCCGCCGCCTGAAATCGTGCACCTGGACATGAACACCTCTCCCGCCACCCTCTATCAGGTGCGCCAGGGCGGCTCCTCCGTGGTGCCCACCAGCCAGCATGGCAACAAAGTGCGCGGCATGGAGTTCAACTACGAGGACCTCTCCCTCGCCTTCCTCTACTGGCCGAGGCCCCAGCTCATGAATGAGGACCGTGTCAGCGGCCAGAAATGCTGGGTCGTGCGTGTCACCAATCCGGATCGTGGAGGTCCCTACTACGCGGTCGATCTCTGGGTGCACCAGGGCAGCGGCGGTGCTGCCAAAATGCAGGCCTTTGACTGGGATAGCAAAATCGTGAAACGCTACCAGGTCACCAAGGTGCAGAAAGTGGAGGGGGCTACCACCCTCAAGGAGCTGCGCATCGAGTCCGTCAATCCTGCCAATGGCGATGTCATCGGCCGCACATACATGACACTGGAAGACCCGGTGAAGAACAACTGACGCGACGCATGCAACCGCCGCGCAAATTCAATCCCCACCCCTTCGCCTACCACCAGGAGCTGGACGTCCGCATCGAGAGCCTCACCAACGAGGGCGCCGGAGTCGCCCGCGTGGACGGCTGGGTCGTCTTCGTGCCTTTCACCCTCGTGGGCGAGCTGGTGAAATGCCGTGTCTTCCGCAATCACAAAAATTACAGCGAGGCCGACTTCGTCTCCGTCATCGAGCCCTCGCCGCAGCGTGTCGCACCGCAGTGCGCCCTCTTCGGCCAGTGCGGCGGCTGCCAGTACCAGCACCTCTCCTATGAGGAGCAGCTGCTCTCCAAGCAGCGCCAGGTGGCCGATCTGCTCCGGCACATGGCCAAGATCGAGCATCCCGTCTGCCCGGTCATCCCCTCGCCGGTGCAATACGGCTACCGCTCCAAGATCACGCCGCATTTCCATCGGCCCAAGGAGGGCGGCATCGGCGCCATCGGCTTCCTGCGTGCACGCACGCGCAATGCGATGGTGGATGTGGAGCACTGCCCCATCGCCATGCCGCAGCTGAATGACCAGCTGGCCGCCGTGCGTGCCCGCGCCCGCGCCAACTCCGCCGAGTTTAAAAACGGCGCCACCCTCCTCATGCGCGCCGCCAGCAATGGCGTCCTCACCCGCCCCGATGAAATCGCCGTCGAAGACGTGGACGGCGTACGTTTCGAATTCCAGGCTGGCGACTTCTTCCAGAACAATCCCTTCATCCTGCCCAAGTTCGTCCGCCATGCCATCGACGAGGCCAAGGCCACCGGTGCCAAGCATCTCGTGGATGCCTACTGCGGCAGCGGCCTTTTCGCCATCAGCGCCGCCCGCGACTTTGAGCAGGTCATCGGCGTGGAGATCTCTGAAACCGCTGTCAAAAAAGCCGCTCACAACGCCGAGATCAACGGCCTGACCAACTGCCGCTTCATGGCCGCCGATGCCCAGCATGTTTTCAAAGATGTGCCGCATGCCGGAGCCGACACCGTGGTCATCATTGATCCGCCGCGCGCTGGCAGCAGCCCTGAGTTTTTGCAGCAGCTCTTCGCCTTCGGTCCCAAGGGCGTCGTTTACATCTCCTGCAATCCCGCCACGCAGATGCGCGATCTCGTTCTTTTCACCGAAGCAGGCTTCAAGCTCGGTACCGTGCAGCCCTTTGACCTCTTCCCGCAGACCAAGCATCTCGAGTGCGTCATGACTCTGAGCCGATGAACCGTTTCGAATTCGCCACCGCCCAGCGCATCATCTTTGGCCGTGGCGTCTTCCGCGAGCTGCCGGATCTCTGCCGCAGCTTCGGCAAGCGCACGCTGCTCGTCACCGGCAGCCGCCCGCAGCAGTGGGCAGACCGCTTTCCCCACGTGGGCATCCACTCCATCAGTGGCGAGCCCACCGTTCAGGACATCGAAAGCGGTGTCGCACTCGCCAAAGAACTGCGTGCCGATGTCATCGTCGCCATAGGCGGCGGCAGCGCCGTCGACGCTGGCAAAGCCATCTCCGCGATGAGCACGCAGCCGGCAGATCTGCTGCGCTACATCGAGGTCATCGGCGAAGGCAAACCGCTCGACGCCTCCCCCCTTCCCTTCATCGCCGTGCCCACCACCGCCGGCACCGGCGCTGAGGCCACGCGCAATGCCGTGATCGCCAGCTCCGCGCACCGCGTCAAAGCCAGCCTGCGCCACATCTCCATGCTGCCGCGCATCGCGCTCATCGATCCCGAACTGGCGGTCGATGTCCCGCCATCCGTTACCGCCGCCAGCGGCATGGACGCCCTGACGCAATGCCTCGAGGCCTTCGTCTGCTCCCGTGCGCAGCCCATGACCGATGCCCTCTGCCTCGATGGCATCCAGCGCGCCGTGCGCTCTCTGGAACGCGCCTTTGAAAACGGCCACGACATCGACGCCCGCGAAGACATGGCCCTCTGCGCACTGAACAGCGGCATCGCCCTCGCCAATGCCGGACTCGGCGCTGTGCACGGTTTCGCCGCTCCCATCGGCGGCATGTTTCACGCCCCGCACGGTGCCGTCTGCGCCGCCCTGCTGGCCCCTGTGTGGGAGGCCAACTCCCGCCGCGTGCAGGACCGCGCCAAGTTCACCCAGGTGGACACCCTTCTCGGCGGCGATGCTATTTCCTATCTTCACCACCTCACCAGCCGCCTGCAGATTCCCAAACTCAGCCAATGGGGCATCCAGGAAAGCGACCTTGAAGAAATCGCCCTCAAAGCAGCTGCCGCCAGCAGCATGAAGGCCAATCCGGTTTCGCTGACGCATGAGGAACTCGTCATGATTCTGCGCATGGCGTTCTAGCGCGCGCCAGCGTCCCCGGAGTGCGGTGCTTCAGCACCGCTCTCGACACGCCCAGCGGAAACAAGTCTTCCCTTGCCCCCGCCACTCCCACCTCACACCGTGCGCACATGCTTCGCCGTTCGGATCAGCCGCCACCCTGGCCACACGCTCCCACACATCTGCTCGACGCCACCGGCATCTATTTCGTCACCGCCTCCACGCATCTGAAACAACACCATTTCCGCTCACCTGCCCGCCTGGATGTCCTGCAGCGCGGCCTGCTCACAGTCACTCACGACTTCGGCTGGCGACTCGAAGCCTGGGCCATTTTCTCCAATCACTACCACTTCATCGCAAAAACACCTCCGGATGCCAAGGACGCCAACTCACTGCCGAAAATGATTCGTGCCCTGCATGGTCCGCTATCCGTTTGGGTGAACAAACTGGACGAAGCACCAGAACGTCAGGTCTGGCACAACTACCGGGAAACCCTGCTAACCCGGCAGACGTCATATTTTGCACGCTTGAACTACACGCACAACAATCCGGTGAAGCACGGGCTCGTCAGTGCTGCCCGGGACTACCCATGGTGCTCGGCAGCCTGGTTTGAGAAAGAGACACCACCAGCGATGATGCGTGCAATTTCACGCTTTAAGACGGACCGGCTTCAGGTGGAGGATGATTTTCAACCAGAGAGTGAGCAATAGAGCTGACAAAAGCGGTGCTCAAGCACCGCAATCCGGGGACGCTGTCGCGGACAGGTTCCTCACTTGAAATTCGTGGTAAACTTTGCTCCTGGCTTCATGCCAAGAAATTGCACCCGCAGGTCTGGATGTGCCTGAAGATGTCTCGACAGCTCCGCACAGTTCGTCTCGATATGCAGGAACTGATTATCATCGGAGAAAACAGCCATGATGAAGTATTTGTATTCCTGACCGCCGACGTTGGTCTCATCGCGGTCAGAGTCATAGCGTGTTGACAGAGGCTTGAATTCAATGCTTCGGCGCGATCCTTTGGACACGGCGGGTATCCCCAGGGTCTCCGAAGTAGCGATGACGAGCTGCTCTTCTCCACGCCTGTACTTGGCGGAGGTATCACTCGTCACGAGCAGAAAGGTGGCTGAAGCTGACGCCATGGGCTGGGTGCGTGCGCTCTCGATGACGACTTCCGGCGTCATGGTCATCGTCATCATGTATGTGGACCCCTGATAGGGAGCGTTGCGCTTGCCCACCTTGGCCTGGATGTGGAGGGAGGGGTATTTTTTGCTCAGGTCCGCCTTGGCATCTTTGGCCGCCGGCTGCCCAGAGGCACACAACACAAAGCTAGACAACGCAAGGATGACGGCAGATGCGGTTTTTGAGGTCATGCTAGTATTGTGTTAGGTTAGTTTACCGCAAAACTTTTCAATCTTTTCGAAAATGCGTTCCGCAGTGGCGGTCCATACAAAAGGCTTGGGATCTTT
>NZ_JACHIG010000021.1 GCF_014203095.1 Prosthecobacter vanneervenii
CTGTTATCTTCAAATAGCAGGCGGCGCTCCCGCCTTGCCACTGGGGCCGCTGCGCTCGCCGGTTCATTATGACAATCTTTTCGAGAACAGGTCTAACCACAGAGTCCGAGCCGAGAGGCACAGAGCTTTTGTTTTGCTGAGTTACTCATCACCCGAGCTCAAGACGGGACTGGAAGTTGAAGGGACGTTCGATTCTGCCGCAGAGGGGCGGAGATGCAGAGGGGGCAGAGAATTGAGACGGGCTTGGCTCCATTTGGTTGTTTTCCATGGGCTGCGGTTTACCGGGGGGCCTCAGGGAGGAGGAGTAGGAGTACGAGGAGGAGGCAGAGTGGCGGAGCTTGCTGGTGGCTGGTTAGTTTGTCAGTTCAATGGCCATGGCGATGCCCATGCCGCCGCCGATGCAGAGGGAGGCGATGCCGCGGCGGAGGTTGTGGTCTTCCATGTGGTGGAGGAGTAAACTAGATGTCTGGCGTCTTCTTTTTGTGTTTTTGCATGGTTCTGCTTCCAAATAGGAGGGTTTAAAAAACCGAGCAGCTGGCTTAATTTTATTTTATCAAATAGGTTGGCACAGCCAATGCCATTGGTTGGCGCGTGGGCTCATTATATAACTGCCCCGTTCCAGGAGGCAGGCTACTGCGTTTTACAATTCGTCCACATATAAAGTCCCTTTTGAAAGATAATTTAATGTACTCAGTAGCCGCTCACGATCCTCTGGCTGATAAACCTTCGTGTCAAAAGCCATCGTCAGCTTCTCAAATTGATTGTCCGCTCCAAGGAAGAGATCCGCTTGCCATCTTTGCTCATTCTCAATGACGCTGAAGTACTTGCCCAGATAGTTTGCTCTTTTTATTATGTTAAATCCTTTCAGGCTTTTGGCTTCGCGCCAAATCGTTTGTCTATTTACATGAGCATTATATACCTCGATAATTACAGATGCAGTCCAATAATAAGGCGTTGCAAAAACTTCTTTGAAATCAATAAAATTCGCCGCAGTTATGAGTGAGTCTTTCAGGGAGCTTTCTTTATGTAATTCTTGATTATAGGCGTCAAGAACATAGTAGTTTCCTTTTTCCGTGTACAATATGAAAACTCCTTGTGCGGTATCAACCACGCCAAATATCCGCCCTTCCTCTTTAGGATAATTATCAACTTGTTCCGCCAAGAGATTTAGTGTTTTAGTTGGAATCAAAGTTCCAAAGTTGAATAAACCGCATAAGATTCCTCTTCCAAAATCTTTGTAAAATTGGATTAAATCCAGTGGTTTTGTTTGCAGCCCGGATAGTTCTGAAATTGGCAGATGATTAGTCATAACCTCGCCGATGCCGACAATTGTCCATCCTTTATATTCTTTTATCATAATTAAATTTTTGAAATGGATTTGGTGATGGCAGTGTGATGCTCGTTGGCCGATTCATCGAGCTTAGAATGTGCCTAGGGGGTATCGAGTTCGATGGCCATGGCGATACCCATGCCGCCGCCGATGCAGAGGGAGGCGATGCCGCGGCGGAGGTTGTGGTCTTCCATGTGGTGGAGGAGGGTGACGAGAACGCGGGCGCCGCTGGCGCCGATGGGGTGGCCGAGGGCGATGGCTCCGCCACGGGGGTTGAGCTTGGCGGTGTCGAGGTTGAGCTCTTTGGCGCAGCCGAGGGCCTGGACGGCGAAGGCTTCGTTGATCTCGATGGCATCGACTTCGTCGAGAGCCCAGCCGGTGAGGGTGCAGACTTTCTGGATGGCACCGACGGGACCGAGGCCCATCAATGCGGGATCGCAGCCGACGGCGGCGCTGGCGATGATGCGGGCGCGAGGGGTGAGGCCGTGACGGGAGACGGCGTCTGCGCTGGCGAGGAGGGCGAGGGCTGCGCCGTCATTGATGCCGGAGGCGTTGCCAGCGGTGACGGTGCCGTCTTTGCGGAAGGCGGGCTTCAATTTGGCGAGGGAGTCGGCGGTGGTGTCGGCACGCGGGTGTTCGTCTGCGGTGACATCGCTGATGGGAATGATCTCGCGGGACAAGGCGGCGCGGCTGGCGGCGACGCGGCTTTGGCTGAGGGCGGCGAAGGCGTCCTGCTCGGCGCGGGAGATGGCGTGTTTGTCGGCGATGCGTTCGGCGGTTTCGCCCATGCCGATCTTGAGGAGGGGATCGGTGAGGCCATCGACGAACATTGCGTCCTGGAGGGAGGAGTCGCCGAGCTTTTTGCCGAAACGGAGGTCGGTGGCGTAGTGGGGGGCGCGGCTCATGACTTCGACGCCGCCGGCGAGGACGAGGTCGTTTTCACCGGAGCGGATGGAGTCGGCGGCGAGGGCGACGGCTTTGAGGGAGGAGCCGCAGGCCATGTTGACGGTGTAGGCGGGGACTTCCTGAGGGAGGCCGAGCTTGAGGGCGATCTGGCGGGCGACGTTCATGCCGGAGCCTGCCTGGAGGACCTGGCCGAGGATGACCTGCTGGATGTAGGCGCGGAGAGCCGGAGGGAGCATGGCGTCCCCGAGGGCGTGGCCGAGCTGGGTGGGGGAGAGGTCTTTGAGGCCGCCGCCGAAACGGCCGATGGGGGTGCGGCGGGCGTCGATGATGTAGATGGGGGGCATGGGAAAGTTACAGGTTTAAAGTTTGAAGTTTAAAGTTCTCTGGGCGCGGTGCGTGTGAGGTGCTGGTGATCCGCAGAGAGGGCGGAGTTTTTTATTGGCCTACGGAAGACGCGGAAGACACGAAAGCCAGAAGAGGATGGCTTTTTAGTGGGCTGTGGGGACGTGAGTGCTGGCATCGCTACGCGATGCGAGTGTGTTTGAGGAGGCCGATAGCGGTCACGAGGGGTGTCGCTTCGCTCAACCCCTCGCTACAGGCTTTGATGGCTACGCCATCAGGGGAAGGTGGTGTGTGGGTAGAGTGAGTGATCGCAGTATGAATGTTGATTTGCCAAGTTGTCTGGCTGCGAGGGGCTCGTGCGGCATGGTGTTTGCCGTGCGCTGATGGACGGGCGGGCTGTCGCCACACCCATCCTACGAGCCGGCGTGGTGCCATGCGTTATTTTACGAAGGTGGTGAAGCGGTCATCGGTGCAGGTCGATGGAAGGAGTGAATTCCATTTTGGAGAGGATGTCGGTTTGGAGGTCGAGGCCTTCGGTGATTTCGATGAGGCGGAGGCCGCCGGGGACGAGCTGGAAGACGGCACGCTCGGTGATGTAGAGGACCTGCTGGCCATTGCGGAGTGCGGTGGGGCCGTGGAAGCAGACGTGCTGGATTTTTTGCACGAACTTGGGCTGGCCCTTGGCTTCGAAGGTACAGCAGAAGATGAGGCGGCGGGCGCTCTGGGCGATGTTTACAAAACCGCCGACGCCAGCAAAGCGGTCGGCGAAACTGGTGACATTGACGCTGCCTTCGTGATCGACTTCGACGGCACCGAGGACGGCGAGGTCGAGGCCGCCGCCGTCGTAGTAGTCGAACTGTGAGGGCTGGTCGATGATGGCTTCGGGGAAGTGGCTGCAGCCGAAGCTGAGGCCGGAGGCGGGGACGCCGCCGGTGGGGCCGCTTTCGACGGTGAGGGTGAACTCCTGGAGGCGACCGGTTTCGGCGGCGACCATGGCGACGGCTTCAGGGAGGCCGATACCGAGATTGACGATGTCTCCTTTGCGCACCTCCTGAAGGGCGCGGGTGCCGATGCGTTTGCGATCGGACTCGGGCATGACGGGGAGGGTAAAGGAGCCGTCGCTGGTGACGACGAAGTCCTCGATGAAGGCTTCGCTGAAAGTCTGATCGTGATGGAGGCCGCCGGAGGTGACGATGTAGTCCACGAGGAGGCCTGGAACGCGGACGGATTTGGGATCTGGGAGCTGATCAACGACGGACTCGACCTGGGCGATGACGATGCCGCCGTGGTTTTTGGCGGCCTGGGCCATGGGGAGGAGCTCGCTGATGATGCCTTCGCATTCCATGCTGAGATTGCCGCGTGAGTCGGCATAGGTGGCGCGGATGAGGGCGACATGGATGGGGATGGGCTTGTAGCGGAGCCAGGTGTCGCCATCGAGCTGGATGCGCTCGACGAGGGGCTCGGTGGTGCGTGCATTGAGCCTGCCGCCGCCGTGGATGGGATCGATGAAGGTATTGAGCCCGACTTTGGTGAAGAGGCCGGGGCGCTTGGCGGCGATCTCGCGGGTGAGGACGGAGAGGACGCCCTGGGGGAGATTGTAGGCCTCCACTTTGTTGGCGAGGGCGAGTGTGCCGAGCTTGGGGGCGAGATTCCAATGGCCGCCGACGATGCGCCGGAGCAGGCCTTCATGGGCGAGGTGATTGAGGCCGCGCTCGCAGCGGTCGCCCTGGCCGGCGCAGTAGTAGAGGGTGAGATCTGTGGGTGTGCCGGTCTGGAGGAAGCGGCGCTCGAGGGCGAGGGTGAGGAGCTCGGGATGGCCGGAGCCGACGAAGCCGCTGACGGCGATGGTGGAGCCGCTGGGGATGGCGGCGATGGCTTCGTCAGCGCTGGCAAGGGTGGCGGGTGCGCGCATGTTTCAGTGACTGCGGAGGCTGGGGGTGGCGGATTTAACACCGCGAGAGATTAGAAGACCGCAGAGATGAGGTTTTCATTCTGAGGTGGTGATGAGGAGGCGCTGGGGACTGGAGGTTGCACCGCAGAGATAGGAAAAACGCAGAGGTGGGGTGAGGGGCGCCGGGAAGAGGAAGAGGAAGAGGAAGAGGAAGAGGAAGAGGAAGAGGAAGAGGAAGAGGAAGAGGAAGATTGGCGGGGAATCAGCCGCGCCAGCCGCCGTTGATTTCGATGGTCTGGCCGGTGACGTAGGAGGCGAGGGGGGAGCAGAGGAAGAGGACGACGTTGGCGACTTCCTCGGTGGTGCCGAAGCGGGCGAGGGGGACGTTTTTGAGCATCTCGGCGCGGACGGCTTCGGGAATGGTGGCGGCCATGGAGGTGTCGATGACACCGGGGGCGATGGCGTTGGCGCGGATCTGCTTGCGGGCGGCCTCGCGGCTGAGGACGCGCATCATGGCCTGGACGCCGGATTTGGCGGCGGCGTAGTTGGCCTGGCCGAAGAAGCCCTGGATGGCAGCAATGCTGCCAAAGCTGACGATGGCGCCGTGATCGCGCATGATTTCGAGGGCGTATTTGCAGCAGTAGAAGACGCCGGAGAGATTGACGTCGATGACGGCGTCCCATTCATCGAGGCTCATCTTGGCGATGGTGCGGTCTTTGATGATGGCGGCGTTGTTGACAAGGTAGTCGAGACCGCCGTGACGGGCCTGGATCTCCGCCATCATGGACTGGACCTGATCGGGCTTGGAGACATCTGCGGCGATGATGCTGGCGCTGTCTGTGCGAGCGAGGTTGAACTCATCTGCGAGCAGCTGGGCGTCTGCGGTGGTGCCGGGGGTGCCGAGGTGATTGAGGACGACGGTGGCACCTGCGCGATGGAAGGTGCGGGCCACCTGGGCGCCGATGCCCTGGGATGCGCCGGTGATGAGGGCGACTTTTCCTTTGAGGTCGATGGAGATCATGGTGTGGTTTTATGAGACGGAGCGCGGCGCATCAAGCTTTCCTCCACTCTGAGGATCATTTGCCACGAGGGGGAGCGTGTGGCATAGGCATGGAATCATGGTCAAAAAACTTCTGCACACCCGCTACCGGGTGAACGATCTCGAAAAGACGATCCACTTTTACACCCAGGTGCTGGGGCTGAAGGAAGTGAGGCGGCACAAGTCGCCACGTGGGTCTGAGCTGGTGTTTCTACAGACGCCGAACAGCGACGAGCTGATCGAGATCTGCAGCTATCCGGCGAGCGGGCCGGTGACGTTTTGCAGCGATCTGACGCATCTGGCGTTTGAGGTGGAGAGCATCGAGGAGTTTGCGAAGCATTCGGCTGCGCTGGGTTACCCGCTGTCTGACGGGCCGACGCCGAGCTCGAGCGGGGTGTTTGCCTTTATTGACGCGCCTGAGGGGTATGAGATAGAACTGATCGAATACCGCAAATAAATCCGTATATACCGTCTCATGGACTTTGACTGGATCGGCGCCGCCTTTGACCTCTCCAAGCTGCCTCCCAAGGACATTGAGGAGTCATTTGAGGATCCGTTTTCCATCAAGCTGCTGCCGGATGGCCAGCTAGAGAGCGCGGAAGCCCGGTACTACAACCTGGGCAAGTCGCTGCAGGGCAAGCCGGTGTTCAGCGTGTTCTGGACGGACGGGAAGCACTACCGGGTGGTGTTTGCGCGCCTGATGACGCCAGCGGAGCATGACTTCTTTGAGCGCAAGAAGGCGGAGGATCTTTGATTTTTTAACCCAGCACCGACATGGAAACCGCACCTGCAGACCTGAAGCTGATCAAAGCGTGGAGAGACGTGCCCGTCTTTGAGTCGGACGAGGCGGAGGGGAAATTCTGGGGTGCGCACCAGCTGGATGCGCGGCTGATGCAGTCTTCCATCCATCGCACGGATGTGAGGGAGTCCACGACGATCACGCTGAGATTTGACCCGCGGATGCTGAGCCGGATCAAGCGTGTGGCGCGTAGGCGCTACCTGAACTACCAGAGCATGATCAAACAGTGGCTGAGCGAGCGGATGGAGCAGGAGCTGAAGGGAGAGTAGGCAGGCGGCTGTGTGCCGCCGCTACGCCTTGCCACGGGAGGGAATGATTTTCGGACGGTTCCTGGCGATTTTTTATGACGGGGCAGGAATGCCCCGGCTACTTTCATGTCATGGGGGCAGGAATGCCCCGGGTGCCTAGATGGACTCTTTGAGGGCGGCGGAGGGGACGAAGCGGACGGTTTTGGAGGCCTTGATCTCGACGGGAACTTTGGTCTTGGGGTTGCGGCCCATGCGGGCTTTGCGCTCGACGGGCTTGAAGGTGCCGAAGCCGATGAGCTGAACGGGCTCTTTTTTCAGGCCGGAGGCGATGGCCTGCAGGACGGCGTCGAGGGCTTCTGAGGCAGCGCGTTTGGAGGTGTCGCCACCAAGGATTTCCTGAACTGCGTCGATGAGCTGAGCTTTGTTCATGGGCGAGTGAGATTCGTTGTTGGATAGAAGGTGAGTCCGTTCCAGAATGAATGAGGCGCGGCGCTGTTTATGGCGCTGACGGGTTAATTTCACAATCATAAAATCTCATCTCGACCATCATGGAATCGCTAAAAAAATTCTTGCTTCCTGAGGCGCAGCCGTCCGTGGCCGCCGATGCCTTCATCGCCCAGGGGGCGGTGGTGCTGGGGGCGGTGGAACTGCATGAGCAGTCGAGCGTGTGGTATGGCTCGGTGCTGAGGGGAGACATCAACCGGATTGTGGTGGGGCCGCAGAGCAATGTGCAGGATGGAAGCGTGCTGCATGTGAGTGATGACTGCGCCTGTGTGCTGGGGGCGCGGGTGACGGTGGGGCACCGTGCGGTGGTGCATGCGTGCACCGTGGGGGACGAGGTGCTGGTGGGCATGGGGGCGATCATTCTGGACGGGGCGCAGATCGGGGCGAGAAGCATCATCGCTGCGGGGGCGCTGGTAACGAAGGGGACGGTGATACCGGAGGGCTCTCTGGTAATGGGCTCTCCGGCGCGAGTGGTGCGTGCCCTTTCCCAAGAGGAGCAGCAGGCTAACGCGAAGCTGGCGCTGAAGTATGTGGAGGTATCGCGGCGATATCTGGCGATGGGGCTGGGCGCCGGTGTGGTGAAGATCCCAGGAGAAGTCCAGGCCTAGAAAAACGCAGCCTGCGTGTTGCCAGCGGGCGGCGGGCGGCTTTTAATAGATCGTCATGAACAAGGATGTCATCGAAGTGCAGGTGAGGGCGGTGCTGCCGCTAGAGGGCAGCTTTGCCGTATTCCTGGGGAATGAGACGAAGGTCTTTGTGATCTACATCGATGAGTCCGTGGGCACCGCGATCTCCATGTTTATGCGAGGGGTTTCCAAAGAGAGACCGCTGACGCATGATCTTGTGGGGCATCTGCTGCTGGCCTTTGGCGCGAAGGTGGAGCGAGTGGTGATCAACAACATCAACGGCAGCGTCTTCCACGCGAGGCTGATCATCTCCGCCGAGAATGAACTGCATACGACGCGCAAGGTGATCGAGCTGGATGCACGGCCGAGCGACAGCATCGCGATGGCAGTGCAGCAGGGAGCGCCGATCTTTGTGGCCAAGTCCGTGTGGGATACGGTGGAAGATGTGAGCGAGACGCTGGCGCAGATCGAGAAGAAGGGGCTGCAGGCGCAGCAGGCGGCGGAGGCATCTTCTGAAGAAGAGGAGGATGACGAGGACGACATCGACGAATTCAGCGATGAAGACATCGATACGATTGCGGGGATCGAACCCGAGGAGAAGGAAGATGACGAGTACGATGATGGTTTTGGCGGAGATGATGACGATGAGGAAGGTGAGGAGTGGAAGAAGGCGGATGGGTAGCTGGATGCTGCAGCATGCGCGAACGCCTTTTCTGCTGCGGAGAGGCGGAGAAACGCTGCTGGTGAAAACGGCGCGCGAAGACGGCGCTGGGTTTGCTTCCCAGGATGAGATGCGGCAACCCAGGGTTGCCTCGCTCAGCCTCGGCTAACCCTGGGCTCAACTACACAACCCCTTTGGGGTTGGTGCGAAGAATGGGGCTTGCGACAAAAGAGAGACCTGTGTTCAACAGAATGTGGCATCATCTTTGGATGATACTAATACCACGAGTCCTTGAAAACGGGTCTACAATTCAGTCGCCGCAGGCATGGAGTGCGTCTGGATTTGGAGTGCGGTCGCGCAGATGCAAGGCGCAGGCCTGCATCGGAGCCACCGCATTCGCGGGGTCGTGAAGGTTCTTTGGCCTCAGCCAGCTGTCCGGCCTGCGGAAAGCGGTAGCTTCGTTCGTTCCTCACTGCGCGACCGCACTCCAAATGGGACGCTGTGCTTTCACGCCCCAGAACCTGCGGTACGCTCATGCACTTACGGGCTATCGCCACACCCATCCCACGATCCAAGATAGCGGACCAGCCATTCCGCTTTTTATCCGAGGAAGACTCTGAGTCTGTGATCCTGTTCAGACTCGTTTTCAACTGCCAGTGGTATAAAAGCCTTTCACCGACCTGTCAGGGCGGCGCGGAGCTGGAGGGCTTCGCCGTAGCCGGGGGCGATGGTGAGGGCGCGGTCGAGGGCGGCGATGGCTTCCGGGCGGCGGTTGTGCTGGGCGAGGATGGTGGCGCGGGCGTAGGGGATGCCGGGGTCGCGGGGATTGGCGAGTTCGCCACGCTGGAGGGCTTCGAGGGCTCCGGGGATGTCTCCCTGGCTGTTTTTGGCGAGGCCGAGATTGTACCAAGCGCGAGAGAGGCCGGGGTCGAGACGGGTGGCCTCCTGCAGTGAGTGGATGACGGCGGGCATGTCGCCGGATTCGCTGAGAGCGAGGCCGAGCTCGTAGTGGTATTCGGCGTGATTGGGGGCGAGCTTGATGGCGTCCCGCAGCTTGCCGATGGCGAGCGGGGTCTGGCCGGTGGAGCTGTACATGAGGGCCAAGTCGTGGTGGAAGGGGGGAGAGTTGGGATCCCAGCGGATGGCGGTTTCCATGTGCTGGATGGCGGAGGTGACATTGCGCCGGGCGTGCTCAAACTGAGCGAGCTGCATCTGGCCGCTGGGCTGGTCGGCGTTCCAGTTGAGCATGTGCTGAAGGTCCAGGCCGGCGGCGGAGTCGAGGTGCAGGCTTTCACGCAGGGCCCAGGCGGCGGTGACGCGGACACCGCGAACTTTGTCGTTCAAGAGGGGCTCTATGGCTTTGCGGACCGAGCCTTCCTGCAGCATGGGTTCAAGGGTACGGACAGCGCTTTCGCGCACAAGAGGGTGGGTGTGCTGGAGCTGGGCGAGGACGGCGCTCTGGACGGAGGGCTGGTCGATCCAGCGGTCAAGCAGGAGCGTGGCGCTGGCTTTCCAGTGGGGGATTTCATCGCTGCCGAGCAGGGCCACGAGGCCCTCGCGGGCTTCGTCATTCCCCTGACGAGCTTTGGCGATGAGAGTGGCGCGGGTGCGAGTGCGGCGATCCATTTTAGGGCCCCACCACTTCTGCGTGGCCTCAAGAGCCCAGTCGGTGGACTTGTCGGTGTGGCATTTGTTGCAGGCGTTGGGGATGCTGAACTGCTTGGTGAGCAGCGGGTCGGGGATGGTGAAGCCGTGGTCATGGCGCGGGTGGCGCTGCATGTAAACGGTCTGCGGCATGTGGCAGTTGACGCACTGATTGCCGGTGCTGGCTGTCTGATGAAAGCTGTGGGCCTCCGGCATGATGGGCGGGGCATTGGGGAAGCCGCCCGGGGTGTGGCAGCGCATGCAGAGCTGATTGCCGGGGAGGATGATCTTCATGCTGTGCATGTCGTGGCAGTCCATGCAACGCACGCCGGCATTGTGCATGCGGCTGCTGAGGAAGCTGCTGAACTCATAGTTTTCATCCCGGATCTGGCCGTCTGGGAAGAAGGTGTCTGACTGGTCGGTGATGGTGAGGTGGTAGTGGTCCCAGAAGGATTCGCCGGGAACGAAGTCGCCGGTGATTTCGCCACGGCGGGCGTGGCAGCCAGCGCAGTTGTCGATGTGCTGGTCGCGGGTCCACTTGGTGAGAGTGGGATCGCCCTTGGTGCCCCGGTGTTCGTGCTGCCAGGTGTTGTGCGCTTTCATGGGGCCGTGGCAGGCTTCGCAGCTGACGGACATCTCGGCCATGGTGGTGCGGTAGCCATCGGTTTTGGCGTCGTAGTTTTTCCGCAGGCGGGTGTTGTGGCAGGTGGCGCACATCTGGTTCCAGACCATGCCGCGCCCGGTCCAGTGGCCCCATTCGCCGGGCTTGCGGTCTTCGTGGCCATAGACATTGAACCACTCATTTTTGTGCGGGTCGAGGCAGGCCTCCATGGCCTGGAGGCGGCCGTCGCCACCCGAAACCAGGAACTGGCGCAGCGGGTCGTGGCCGATGACGCGCTCCACACGATAAGGGGTGATCTTGTCGCCGAAGCCGAGGGCTACGAGCTCGTAGTCGGAGCCGGTTTTGCGCGTCTCGGTAGTCTGGGTGCCGTGCTGGAAAGTGCGGCTGGGAACGAAGGCGGGGTCGTCGAGCTTTGAGTCTGGTTTGCGCTCGGCGAGGCCGTGGTGGGAGCCCTGCCATTTGGCGAACTGGTCGGCGTGGCATTCGCGGCAGCTCTGGGAGCCGGCGTATTGGGAGAAGGTGGTCTTCTCGTCCGGCATGGCGTAGGGGGCGGCCTTGGCAAGAGAGATGGTGACCGGAGCGACGGGCAGCTGGGTGTATTTTTTCTGAGGCCAGAGCGCCCAAGCGATGAGGGCCACCACTGCCGCGCCCAAACCGCCTATCCACAAGCCAGCCTTCCACGAGGACTCGGGTGGCTGGGAGGAGGGCGGGGTGTTGTTCTTCATGCGTGCGCCAGACTAGGCGGACGCGATAACGCTGCAAGGCGTGGCAAAGAATCAGAAATCCAGATAGATCTCCGCGCGGCGGTTGTGGCTGCGACCTTCGGGGTCGTCCGTGCCGTCCGACTTCTTGTTGGGGCTGAGAGGCTGGGCTTTGCCGAGGCCGGTGGTCTCCACCTGATCGGCTGGCACGCCGAGGGCGGCGAGCTGCTTTTTGACCGCTTCGGCGCGATCACGAGAGAGGCGGATATTGTAGTCATCCGCGCCTTTTTCGTCGGTGTGACCGGCGATGCGGAGTTTTTTGGAGGGGTCCGCCTTCATGAGGGCGGAGATGACTTCGAGCTGCTTTTGCGCGCGAGGGTGAAGCTCGGCGCGGTCGTACTCAAAGTAGAGGGCAAGGGATTCGCCGCCTTTGGGGTTCTTGACGATGGGAGTGTAGGGGACGCCGAGCTTGGAGGCGCTTTTGGCGAAGGAGCCGAGGATGTCCGAGAGATTGAGACCGGCGACTTTCCAGGGCTGGGCGATGTCGGCGCGCTTGAGTTCGACGCCGAACTCGGTGTTTTGCTGAAGTGATTCTGACTGAACCTGGGCGATGACCCAGGAGACTTCGGGGTTGGCGATGGTGACGATGAGCGGCTTGGCAGGGTTGAGGGCATACTGGCCTTCCTCGAACACGATGCAGAGGCCCACGAGGCGCTCGGCGGGGACTTTTTTCTCATCCACATAGGCGCGTGCGGCGGCGAAGTCGTGCTTGAGCAGGAGGCGGACGAAGTCGCTGGCGAAGGCGAGGGCGTCAGTGCCGTCGTCCACACCGAAGATCGGCTTCATGGGGGCGGCGGCTGTGGCGGGAGAGCCTGGAGTGGCGGACGCTGCGGGGGGAGCTGCGGGCGCGGGCATGGGGGCTGCGGCGATGGCGCTGCTCATGGCCTTGGGGAGGGTGGCCTTGGCGACCTTCCAGCCCATGCGTTCGTCGCGTTCCAGATCGAGCTGAATGCGCACGGTTTCCTGAGAGCCGGGCATGACGAAGGGGAGGGCGATGCGGGTGCGGTCCTCGACGAGACCGAGGAGCTCGGCCTGATCTTCGCCAGCAGGTTTGTAACCCATGGAGGCGAGTTTTTCGAAGAGTTTGGCGACGCTTTCTGACTGCTCAGCGTCTGAGGTGGAGGCCAGTTTGCCTGCGGTGGCGAAATCTCCGGTGGAGAGGCTGCGCATGAGCTGCCTGCCGAGATCCAGGGGGCGGGCAAAGGCAAAGGCGGGCGGGGCGGGCTTGGGAGGTGGAGGCGGGGGAGCGGGCGGCGGAGTGACCGGGGTGGAGGGAGAGGTGGTCTTGGCTGCTTCCGGGGCTGCCTTGGCGGCGGCTACAGCGGCTGTTTTCTCCGCAGCTTTGGCCGAGGCATCCTTCTGGGCCTCCATTTTCTTTTTGGTGAAGAGGAAGAAAATAGCGGTGCTGAGCGCGAGGGCGGCAACGACGATGAGAACAGGCACGAGACTGCCGCCGAAAACGGAGCGGACAGAGTGAGAGCGGGGCGGGATATGCATAGCCGGGAGTAAGCTGTCCAGTGACAGCATTTAAGATGCCACCACGGGGGGTGATGAATCAAGGCCTATTATGCTGTCCAGCAACCGCTCAGCGCTTGTCCTCAGTGCCTTCTGTGGTCTGCCCAGAACGCATTTTGGCTTTGAGGCGCGACCAGAAATCGTCTTCGGGCTTGGACTCGCCTTTGGAAGAGTCGGTGCCACCCTTGAAAGCAGGAACATCCACGCTGGCGGTGCGGGCGCCATCGCTGCCCACATCTGCCAAAGCACGGCCATAGGGGGCGAAGTTGTTCACCGGCACGTCGTATTTCTGCATGCTGGAAGGCAGGGCGCGGCGGGCATTGATGAAGGCTGTGGGGCTGTAGTAGTTGGAGGAATCCCTGGCGAACTGGGAGCGGTTCATGCCGATGTGGAGATTCTTGCGTACCTCGAAGTGGAGGTGAACGGGGTACATGCCATTATTACCGCCCATGGTGCCGACGAGCTGGCCTTTCTCCACGAGTTGGTGGAGTTTTACCTTCCGCTCATGGAGATGAGCGTAGAGGGAGTCCACCATGGCGACCTTGCCATCAGCCTCGCGGAAGATGTGGCGTACGAGGATGCAATTTCCCCAGCCGACGCCGATGTTTTCGGAGAAAATCACCACGCCACGGCCCATGGCATAAATCGGCACGCCGAGGTCGGTGTCGCCCCCGCCGCGTCCGTTCCAGTCTTCGCCGAGGTGGCCGTTGGGCCAGTAGCCGCGGGCTTTGTAGAAGCCGTCGGCGTCAGGTTTTCCGACTGGGAAGTCAAAGCCATCGGCCAGACGCACGCGGATGGTGGAGCCAGCCTGGGCGGCGGCATCGGCTACCCAGCAGAGCAAGGCACAGGCGCACAGGAGCGCTGACCACACCATGGAAGGGCGGTCGGGCAATGTGGATGGTCTGGAATGAGCACTGGCTGGCATGCCGAGGGGGAAACGAAGCTAGTCCAAATCGTGGCAAAGGCCAGCCTGAAAACCGCCGCAGGGAAGAGATTGGCGGAGTGTGACGAAATTATCATGTTCTATGGACTGACTAAAGCGTCGGGGGCTTGCAAACTGTGCTGACCGCCTGATTGTAACGACCGGCACACGCCCAATCCTCCCCGTCAACCATGCCATGACCGAAGGAGCGGGCTGGCAGCCCGTATCACTTCAGACCTTCCACATCCCCCATTTACGACATGCCTGACTGGCTCGCGATCATACTTCTAGGCATCATTGAAGGTGTCACCGAATTCCTGCCCATCTCCTCCACAGGGCACCTGCTGATACCGCAAAATCTGCACTGGCTGCCGCAGAAGAGCGAACTTTTCAACGTGGTGATCCAGAGCGGTGCGGTGTTGGCGGTGCTGGCGGTCTTCACCCAGCGGCTGAAGCATTTGGCAACCACTCTGGGTGATCCCTCGACACGGTCTTACCTGGCCAAGCTGTTTGTGTCGTTTTTCATCACTGCCGTGGGTGGTCTGGTGATCAAAAAGCTGAACATCAAGCTGCCGGAGACGGTGCCGCCGGTGGCGTGGGCGACTTTCATTGGAGGAATTATCATCCTGGTGCTGGAATTTCTGCACAAGGACAAGAAGGGAACGGCGGAGATCACGTGGGCGGTGGTGGTGGCGGTGGCGCTGGCGCAGCTGCTGGCGGCGGTGTTTCCGGGAACCTCGCGCTCCGGCGCGAGCATCCTGATGGCGCTGGCGTTTGGGGTGTCCCGACCTGCGGCCACGGAGTTTTCATTTTTGCTGGGCATTCCGACGCTGATGGCCGCTGGGGCTTTCAAAGTGCTGTCCGCGATCAAGGATGGCGAGGCCGGTGGGGAAGACTGGGCGATGGTGGCACTGGGGACGGTGGTGGCCGCCGTGTCCGCCTTCATTGTGGTGAAGTGGCTGATCCGTTTTGTGCAGGGGCACACCTTCAACGGCTTTGCGTGGTACCGGATCGTGATGGGCGGCGCACTGCTGGCCTGGGTATACACCGGAGGAGGGAACTGAGCATGTTTGCGATTGCCAGAGGGTGGTTTCGCCGCTCGGTTTTTAAAACGATCCGGTTTCTCAAGCACCCGCGCAAGCTGAGGCAGAGCCCGGCGATGCGCTGGTTTGCGCGGCACTTTCTGGACAAGAGGGTGTGGAAACCGACGCAGCACACGCTCTCCGGCGGGATGGCGGTGGGGATGTTTGTGACGCTGCAGCTGCTGCCGATCCAGATGCCGACGGCGACGGTGCTCTCGGCGATTTTCCGGGTGAACATCCCGATCTCGATCGCGCTTTGCTGGGTGAGCAATCCTGTGACGGTGCCGTTCATGGCGTGGCTGGAGTATGCGATCGGGAAATGGTTTTTGTCCCTCTACACGACGGTGCCGACCTCACCGTTTCCGACGCAGCTGCCGGATTCGATGGTGGACGCGTGGATCGTGCTCAAGGAGCATGCGCCGGTGATGCTGATGGGGGGGATCATCCTGGGGGCAGTGGTGGCGTTCTTGAGCTACATCATCACGTGGGGATGCTGGGAGATCGGATTGCGGATGGAGATGGCAAAGAAGCTGCGTGAGGCCAAGGCGGCCGCTGTGAGAGCGTGAGGCCACGGGAAATGAATGCTTTTTTGCGCTGTCGCAGGTGCGAAAAACCTTGTTCCTGCGGGCGCTTTGCGTTCTCATCCGGGCAGACGAACAATCACTCATGACCGAAGCAGAACGCAGGATCATCGCCGCGCAGGGATACGTGGAGCTGGGGCTCTATGAGGAGGCCCAGGCGGAGCTGGCTCCGCTGCCGGAGGAGATGCACCACCGGGTGGATGTGATCGAGATCACGCTGCTGTGCCTGATGGGTGCGCAGCGGTGGGCAGAGGCGCTGGCGCTGGCGACCAAGCTGTGCAGCGAGGAGCCGATGGAGCCGGGGGGATTTATCCATGCGGCCTTCTGCCTGCATGAGCTGCAGCGGACTGCGGAGGCTGTGGATGTGCTGTCGAGAGGACCGGCGACGCTGCGAGCCAAGCCGGTGTATTACTATAACATGGGGTGCTACCATGCGTGCCTGGGCCTGCTGGACAAATCCATGATCTATCTGAAGCGTGCCTTTGAGATGGACGGCGAACTGCGGCAGCACGCGAAAAAAGACCGTGACCTGGACTGCCTGCGGGCCCAACTGGAGTCCCACCACGCATGAGCGCGCCCGCCAGTCCAGCCAGTCTCGCAGCCGTCCGGCAATGGTTTGAAGAAAGTTTCCGCACGCGCTGGGAGATGGGGGCGTCTGTCTCCATCTGGCATCATGGGCAGGAAGTGCTGAGCCTGGCGCATGGACACTGCGACCGGGCGCGCACCCGCGAGTGGGATCAGGACACGCTGGTGCCGGTGTGGTCCGCCACGAAGGGGCCGGCGGCGGTGTGCTGCCTGCTGGCGCTGGAGGAGGCGGGCATCCCGCTGGAGTGCCCGGTGGCGGAAGTGTGGCCGGAGTTTGTGGGTGGAGGGAAGGCGAATGTGGCGTTTGTGCACCTGCTAACTCATACCGCCGGGCTGTGTGCGCTGGATGAACGGGCGCCGATTTACAATTACGACGCGGTGATCGAGGCTCTGGAACATCAGCGCCCGCTGTGGGAGCCTGGAACACGACAAGGGTACCATGCGCGCACGTTTGGCTTTCTGCTGGATGAGATCGTGCGGCGTCTGACTGAGGCGGAATCTCTGGGGGAGTATTTCAGAGAGGTGTTTGGCAGCCAGATGGGGCTGGATTTCTGGATCGGGCTGCCGAGCGCGCAGTGGGACCGGGTCTCGCCGGTTTATCCTGGGAAGATCAGCATCGCGAACGGGGACCAGCCTTTTATCAAAGCCTTCAACACGGGAGGGACGCTGACGCAGCGGACCTTTACCTCGCCGATCGGGCTGAATGCGATCAGCGACTTTAACCAGAGCGAGATGTGGTCACGTGGCTATGCGAGCATGGGCGGCGTGGGCAATGCGCGGGGGCTGGCGAAGTTTTACTCCATGCTGGCGCAGGGCGGGCGGTGGAATGGGGCGCAGATCGTGCCTGAGAATGTGGTGCGCCATTTGGAGCAAACGCTGACGCAGGAAACGGACGCGGTGCTGCTGACACCGATCGCTTTTTCAACGGGGATGATGCAGGACCCTTTGAACGAAGATCCGGAGTCAGACGGAGGAAAGCTGAGGCAGCTGTATGGGCCGAGCCGACTGGCGTTTGGGCATCCGGGGGCAGGTGGCAGCCTGGCCTTTGCGGATCCGGAGAATGGCATCAGCTTTGCCTACACGATGAATCAGATGGAGGTGGGGGCGCTGCCCGGGGAGCGTGTGCTGGGGCTGGTGCGGGCGTTGTATGCGTGAGTGCAGGCAAGAGTGCCTGCATCACTTTGATTATTGGGAGAGCTCGTGTTTTCCTTCCTGGATCACGAGGGCCTTCATGCCGCTGGCGGTGATCTTGTTGGCTTTTATGATCTGGGATTCGCCGGAGAGGATGATGCCGTTTTTGCCGGAGGCGGTGATTTCGTTTTGGGCCACGGTGTTGCCTTTGGTGCCGGTGGCGATCTGGATGGCGTTTCCCCTGGTGTGATCGAAGGCGTTTTGGGCGATGATGTTTCCTTCGTTGAGGCCAGGCTGCCTGCACCAGCGCCAGAGATTGATGCCGGTGCCGCATTCGCGGAATTCATTGCCGGCGACGAGGCAGTGGCTGGCGTCGTTGAGTTCGACGCCGATGTGGCTGCGGGTAATGTGATTGTGGGTGACCACGGATTTCACGGTGAAGTGATCGAGGTCGATGGCTTCGTCTGAGGTGTCGCGGATGGTGCAGTCGTCGATCTCGGCGCTGTCCACGGAATAGAGGGCGATGCCGCGCCCGTGGCAGTTCTGGATGAAGCAACGGGAGATGCGCAGCTTTTTGACCTGAGGACCGGTGGGGCCTTTTTCATAGCTGTAGGCTCCGGTGGCGAGCACAGCGCAGAGCTGAGTGTGGCCGCGGATGGGAGGATCTCCCTCCACGCGGCCGCCGTCGAGGGTGAGCTTTTCGATGAGCACTTCCTCGCTGGTGCCGCTGATGGAGATGATATTGGGAGCGTCCTCGTGGCGGATGAGGGTGCCGTCGGGGACGGGATATTTGAGCGGGGCATCGAGCTCGATGAGCTCTCCGGCTGCGGATTTGACTTTGGCGACGTGGAAGGGGCGGGGCTTTTGGGTGAAGCTGTCCACCTCGCCATCGGCCTCGATTTTGAGGCGCATGCCCGGCTGAAAGCCGCGCTGGGTTTTGACGGAGATGGAGGTGGCGCCGGCTGCTGTGGCGCCAGCGGCGATGGCATAGGCCACGGGCGGGAGCTTCAGGACGGTATCCTCGGCATCGAGGCCGACGATGCGGAGTTTTTTGGCATCTTTGAGCACGAGGCCGCGCTTGATGAGATGGACCCCCGGGGGGATGACGACCTCTCCGCCGCCTGCTTTGATGGCTTCATTGATGTAGCGCTGCAGCTCCGCCTCAGGCAGCGCGTGGGCAGACTGGAGCAGGATGAAAAACAGGGCGAGCAGGGCGGGAAATCGCATGGCTTAGGAAAGACGGTGCGAGAGGGGAGAAACTCGCTTTTTTGTCTGGATTAAACGCCTCCGGCCTGCCCATGAAGTTTCTCAATCGTCCTGGATTCTACCTGATTCTGCTGCTGATCACCGCGATGCTGATGCTGACGCTCTGGCTGCAATGGAAGCTCGACAGCCTGCCAAAGAGGAAAGTGAAACAAGAAACGGCTCCCGCTGCCGTTTCACATTCACCATGAAGCCGCTTTCTCTTCTGCTAGCCCTGGTGCTGACGCTGCAGGTGCATGCCCGCCAGCCGAACATTGTTTTCATTCTGGCGGATGACCTGGGGCCGGGGGATCTGGGGTGCTATGGGCAGAAGATCATCCGCACGCCGAATTTGGACCGGATGGCGGCGGAGGGGATGAAGTTTACGCAGCACTACTGCGGCAATGCGGTGTGCGCGCCCTCGCGCTGTGTGCTGATGAGCGGGCTGCACCCGGGGCATGCGTTTATCCGCGACAACCGCCAGGCCGATGATGCGAAAGGCCTGCCGAAGATGGGCAAGCCGGAGCATGAGGGGCAGTTTCCGATACCGGCGGACACGGTGCTCATTCCGCAAGTGCTGAAGCCGCTGGGGTATGTGACGGGCGGCTTTGGGAAGTGGGGGCTGGGCGGGCCGGGATCAAGCGGGGAGCCGATGAAGCACGGCTTTGACCGGTGGTTTGGCTACAACTGCCAGGGAGTGGCGCACAATTTCTACCCGACGTATCTGTGGGACAATGAGCGCACGATCGATCTGAAGAACCCGCCGTTTCCTTCTGCTGACAAGCTGAGGCCGGATGAGGACCCGAACAAGGCGGAGAGTTATGTGCGGTTTAAAGGCAGCGAGTATTCGGCGGATCTGATCGCGGAGCGGGCGCTGAAGTTTGCGCGGGACAACAAGGACAACCCATTCTTTCTCTACTGGCCGACGACGGTGCCGCATGTGGCGCTGCAGGTGCCGGATGATTCGCTGCAGGAGTATGTCGGCAAGTTTGATGATCCGCCGTATCCGGGTGGCAATGGCTACCTGCCGCACTTCAAGCCGAAGGCGGCGTATGCGGCGATGATCACGCGGATGGACCGTGAGATCGGGCGCATGGTGGCGCTGATCTCCGAGCTGGGGCTGGATGAGGACACGATCTTTGTGTTTGTGAGCGACAACGGACCGCTGACGGGCACTCACCAGGGGCTGGCGGGGACGGACTGCGCCTTCTTCAACTCCAACGAAGGCCGACGCGATGGCAAGGGGACGCTGTATGACGGAGGGTTTCGCTCTCCTTGCATCGTGAGATGGAAGGGCAAGATCAAAGCTGGGAGCACGAGCGACCGTGTGACGGGATTTGAAGACTGGATGCCGACGCTGCTGGAACTGGCGGGCGCGAAGGAGAAGGTGCCGCCTACGGACGGGATCAGCTTTGCCGCGACGCTGCGGGGGGAGAAGCAGGCGGAACGTGAGTTTTTATACCGAGAATTTCCGAGCTATGGCGGGCAGCAGATGCTGCGAATGGGAGAGTGGAAGCTGGTGAGGCGGAATCTAACGGGGAAGGGGAATGCGAAAGCGAAGGGCAAGGGGTCCGTCATCACAGAGGAGTTGTTCAACATTGCCGAGGACCCCGCGGAGACAAAAGACGTGGCTGCAGAGCACCCTGACCTGATCGTGAAAATGAAGGGGATCATGGCGACAGAGCATACGCTGAGCGCGGATTTTCCGATGAAGGCGCTGGATTAGGAGAGGTCTGCGTCGTTGGGTTCAGACTGGGGGATCAAATTTTATCTGAATGCCCGTTATCGTGACGGTCTTATGACGGCATCAGGTGTCGGTCTGATTTAAGCAAATATTCAACTGGCCTTAGGTTCTGAAATTGATGAGGAAAGAAGCTTGTTCTTGTTGAGGAATACGCTTATGGCTTAATTTTGTTTAAATAAAAATAAATTACTGTGCTTGGTTCAGGCTTATGCAGCTCTCTGAATGCCCTAATTCATCCGTGTGTGATTTCCAGAAAAAGCCGTGTTTGGCTATAGAAGACGCATGGTATTCCGCATCGAGTGGGGCGAGGAAGAATCGCGGAATAAGGGCGCTCGTGATGAAGCTGACAGCTGGAAAAAAGAAGAGCTGAAGACATGCCAGCAATCGGGAGTCAAGATTATCGCAAGATAATAAACTATTATATATAAGATATATATCTAAAAATATAGATGAATAATTTTAGAAATTTAAAACACATCATGATGATGCACTCTGCATTCGACTGCGGTAAAGCCAAGAAAGACGTCTTATTCCAGCGGTTCAGGAAACAGATGGCTTTTCTGATGATGGCTTTGACCGGCTTTTGGCAGGTGGCACCGACACTGCATGCTGCGACTTTGACCTGGGACACAGTGGCGGGGGATGGAGGGACCATCACGAGTGGTTCAGGAACTTGGACCACTGGCCTGGGGAACTGGAACACCGGGAGCGGTGACACGACCTGGAACAGCGCGACGCCTGATTCTGCGATTTTTAGCGGGGGGGCGTCGATTATTGGATTCGGAGGGCCGGTGACGGTCGGCAACATTCTTTTTAACGCCACGACTACCCTGGCTGGTGGAGGAACTCTGACGCTGTCGAATTCCACGCTCACGACCAATGCTGATTCGACGATTAGCGGCGTGCTGGCGGGAAACACCGGTCTGATCAAGAATGGCAATGGTGTGCTGACGCTCTCAGGGGTGAACACCTACACGGGGGTGACAGCGGTGACAGCGGGCACGCTGAATGTGCTTTCTCTGGCCGACGGGGGAGTCAACAGCGCGATCGGGGCCGCGAGCAACGCTGCGGAGAATCTCGTGATGGACAATGGCACGCTGAAATATTCTCCTGGGGCGGCGGCTCCCGTCAGCACGGACCGGCTTTTCAGCGTGGGCACCGGCGGCGCCACGATTGATGCTTCGAGTGGATTTAGCGTCAGCTTCACGAACACGGGAAATCTGGGCTTCAACGGGCAGAGCGGGGCACGCACGCTGACGCTGACTGGAAGCAACACTGGCGGCAATTCACTGGCAGCAGTGATCGGTGACAACGGGGGGGGCACTGCTCTGACCAAGGCGTCCACAGGCAACTGGAGCCTCTCGGGAAACAACACCTACACAGGTGTGACGAGCATCATGGGGGGGACGCTGAGTGTGTCCACACTGGCCAATGGCGGGCAGAGCAGCAATCTTGGTGCCGCGACGAACGACGCTGCGAACCTAATTCTCAATTCGACGCTGCAATACACGGGGACAGGCTCCAGCACCGACCGGCTATTTACCCTGGGCGGTTTGCAGCCAACGTTGGACGCTTCCGGAACGGGAGCCGTGAACTTTACCAACACCGGCAGTGTCGGTTTTTTATCGGCGGGCCCGCACACCCTAACGCTCAAGGGCACAAGCTCAGACGGCAATACGCTTTCCGCCGCGATCGTTGACAACGGAGGAGCCACTGCGATTACAAAGTCTGGAACTGGCAACTGGGTGCTGACGGGAGCGAACAGCTACACTGGCACTACGACCATCAGCGGTGGTGTGCTGCAGGTGGGGAATGGAGGCACCTCTGGAGCTCTGGGGACCGGCGCAGTGACCAACAATGCGAGCCTGGTCGTGAACCGCTCTGACAACCTGACGATAAGCAATGCGATCAGCGGCACGGGCAGCTTTACGCAGGCTGGCACGGGCACCACGACTCTGAGTGGTTCGACGAGTTATGCGGGTGCGACTTTAATCAACGCCGGAAAACTGCAGGCAGGGGCGGCATTTGTTTTTGCCGTCAATTCATCGGTCTCCGTTGCCGCAGGGGCTGTGCTTGAACTCAATGGTTTTAGCAACGCCATAGGCAGCCTTTCCGGGGCAGGCACGGTGCAGAATGGCACGGCCACGACAGCCACCTTCACGCTGGGAGGCATCCCAAGCACGACTTTTGACGGGCTGATTCAGAATGGTGGCAGCGCGCCCCTGGCGCTCAGCAAGAACGGAACAGGCACGCAGGTGCTGACAGGGGCCAATACGTACACGGGCGGCACGATTGTGAACAATGGCGTGCTGAGCGTGTCCTCACTGGCGAACGGCGGTGTGGCGAGCAACATCGGCGCATCTTCGAGCGGGGCCAACAGCCTGGCGCTCAACGGGGGAACGCTGAGCTACACGGGAGCAGGAAACTCCACCGACCGGCTGTTCTCAGTGACCACATCCAACGGCACGCTGGATTCTTCCGGCAGCGGTGCTGTCAATTTCACGAACGCTGGGAGCATGGGGTTTGCCGGCACAAGCGGGACACGCACGCTGACTCTGACCGGAAGCAACACAGGCAATAATACGATCGCGGCGGTGATCAGTGACAACGGGGGAGCGACTTCGCTGACTAAATCCGGCCAGGGCACCTGGGTGCTGACCGGGGCCAACAGCTACACGGGGACGACGACCATCAGCGGCGGTGTGCTGCAGATTGGCAGCGGCGGCACCACCGGCACGCTGGGAACTGCAGCAGTCACTGACAATAGCAATCTAACGTTCAATCGTTCGAACGTCCTGACGGCAGCGAACACCATCAGCGGCGTCGGTGGAGTGACCCAGGCCGGGACTGGCACCACCACACTGAGCGGCACCAACAGCTACACGGGGGCGACGACGATCACCGGAGGTGTGCTCGTAGTGAGCACTCTGGCCAACGGAGGGAGCAGCAGCAACATCGGAGCATCGGACAATTCCGCCGCCAACCTGGTGCTGAATGGCGGCACGCTGAGGTACTCCACAGGCGCGGCCTCAGCAGTGAGCACTGACCGCCTCTTCAGCGTGGGGACCAGTGGAGGCACGCTTGATGCCTCAGGTGGTTTTGCCATCAACTTTACCAACACAGGCGCCATGGGATTCAATGGGCAGAGCGGAGCGCGAACGCTGACGCTGACAGGCAACAATGCGAATGATAACACACTGGCGGCGGTGATCGGAGACAACGGCGGCGCGACGTCCGTCACGAAGGCGGGCGGCGGGATCTGGGTGCTGAGCGGAGCAAACACGTACACTGGCGTCACAACGGTGAGCGGCACCGCAGTGCTGAAGGTCAGTTCCCTGGCCAATGGAGGAGTGGCGAGCAGCATCGGGGCGTCGTCCAATGCGGCGAGCAATCTGGTGCTCAATGGTGGTACGCTCACCTACACGGGTGCTGCAGTGAGCACGGACCGTCTGTTCAGCCTGGGCACCTCGGGCATCACCTTGAATGTTTTTGGGACTGGCGGGGTGAACTTTACCAACACGGGGGCCATGGGATTCAACGGGCAGTCGGGAGCGCGTACGCTGACGCTGGCGAATTCGAACGGGGGGGCAAGCACCATTGCTGCAATCATCGGTGACAATGGCGGTGCGACTTCGGTCACGCATACCTCCGCCGCAAGCACCTGGGCCCTGACGGGAGCGAACACGTACACAGGTGCGACGACGGTGAATGGCGGCGTGATCAATGTGACCAGCCTGGCCAATGGTGGTAGTGCGAGCGGCATCGGGGCCGCAAGCAATGCGGCAACCAATCTGGTGCTTAGCGGGGGCACGCTGCAATACACGGGCGCTGGATCGAGCACGGACCGGTTGTTCAGCGTGGGGACCAGCGGCGGGACTGTGGACTCCTCAGGAACGGGAGCGGTGAATTTTACGAACAGCGGCGGCATGGGCTTCAACAGCCAGACGGGGACGCGAACTCTGACACTGACAGGAACGAACACGGGAGCCAACACGATCGGCGCAGTGATCGGAGACAACGGTGCTGCGACGGCATTGGTGAAAAGTGGTGCAGGCACCTGGGTGCTGACCGGAGCCAACAGCTACACGGGCACGACGACGATCAACGCGGGATCTCTGCAAGCGGGCGGCGGAGGCACCAGCGGCAACCTAGGGACCGGAGCGGTGACGAATAATGGCAACCTGACTTTCAACCGCTCGGATGCCATCACCGTTGCCAATGTCATCAGTGGGACAGGCTCGGTCACTCAGGCGGGCGCGGGCACCACGACGATGAGCGGGGCCAATTCCTACAGCGGAGCGACGATCATCAATGCAGGGGTGATGAATGTCACATCTCTCGCCAATGGCGGGAGCAACAGCAACCTGGGCGCATCCTCAAGCGCTGCGACCAATCTGGTGCTCAATGGCGGCACCCTGCAATACAGCGGTGCTGGAAGCGCTGCGACGGACCGGTTGATCAGTGTGTCGACCAGCGGAGGGGGGCTGGATGCCTCCGGCGGAGGCGCGGTCAATTTCAGCAACACCGGCAGCATTGGCTTCAACAGTCAGAGCGGCGCACGCACATTGACTCTCACTGGAACCAACACCGGCAGCAACACGCTGGCCGCCGCGATTGCAGACAATGGAGGGGCGACTGCCCTGACGAAGAGCGGGACCGGAAGCTGGACCCTGTCTGGATCCAACAGCTACACGGGAGTGACGACGATCAACGGAGGTGTGCTCAGTGTGACGACACTCGCCAACGGCGGGACCAGCAGCAACATTGGTGCGTCAACGAATGCAGCGAGCAATCTGGTGCTGAACGGCGGGACATTGCAGTACAACAGCACTGCGACCACCAATACGGACCGCCTCTTCAGCGTGGGGACCGCCGGAGGGACAATCAGTGTGCCTGTGGTTGGAACACTCAATCTAACGAACACTGGCAACATCGGATTCAACGGTCAGAGCGGTGCGCGCACGGTGACGTTTGCATTCAGCGACAGCCCATCGAACGCCGGCAACATAGTTCTTTCCAGCGCGATTACTGACAACGGGGGGGCGACTTCTCTCCTGAAAGCGAACTCATTTGGCATCTTGCGGCTAGCCAGCAACAATAACACTTATACAGGAACCACGACAATCAATGGAGGCAGTGTCTCGATTGGTGCGCTCGGCGGCAGCACGGGCAGCATCGGCAGCGGGAACATCATCATCAATGGCAGTGGAACTCTTGCCGTGTCGCGCAGCGGGACGGTGAATCTGAGCCAGACGATCAGTGGTACGGGGGGAGTCATTCTCAACGGGAGCGCAGCGCTGACCATGAGCGGTACGAATACTTATACCGGCTTTACCAATATCCTGGGGAGTGGAGGTGTGCTGACAGTGAGTGACATTGGCAACGGGGGTGTTCCCAGTGGAATCGGGGCTTCTAGTTCTGCGGCGAGCAATTTGTTGATCACGACCTTGAGCACCTTGCGGTACGTTGGTGCGGGCGCTTCGACAGACCGTCTGTTTTCGGTTTCCGGGGGTGCAAGCGGGGTGGGCACCATCGATGCTTCGGGCACCGGGCCGCTGGTGTTTACCAACACGGGGGCCATGGGGTTCGCCTCTTCAACCGGAACGAGAACGCTGATCTTGAGCGGTACCAATACGCAGAACAACACGATGACGCCGGTGATCGGGGATAACTCGGGGGCGACAGCGCTGACCAAGTCTGGAGCGGGGACATGGGTGGTGGCAGGGGCCAACAGCTACACGGGAGTGACGACTGTGTCCGGCGGTGTGCTCAGTGTTGCCAGCCTGGCGAATGGCGGGAGCAACAGCAACCTCGGTGCATCGACCAATGCCGCGACCAATGTGGTGCTGAATGGCGGTACGCTGCAATACACGGGGGCTGCGGTGAGCACGGACCGGTTGTTCAGCGTGGGGACGAGCGGGGGAACACTGGATGCCTCGGGTACAGGGGCGGTGAATTTTACCAATACGGGAAGCCTAGGATTTAACAGCCAGACGGGGACGCGCACGCTGACACTGACGGGGACGAATACAGGGGCCAACACGCTGGCCGCGGTGATCGGTGATAACAGTGGAGCCACCGCATTGACGAAGTCGGGAGCCGGCACATGGGTGCTGACCGGGGCGAATAGCTACAGCGGTGTGACGACGGTGAGCGGCGGTGTGTTGCAGGTCGGGAATGGCGGGACCAGCGGGACGCTGGGCAGCGGGAGCGTGACTGACAATGCCAGCCTGGCATTCAACCGTTCTGATGCCGTGACTGTGTCCAATGTCATCAGCGGCACGGGCTCTGTGGTGCAGGCCGGCGCGGGTACGACAACGCTGAGCGGTGCCAATTCCTATTCTGGAGCGACGGTCATCAATGCAGGCATTCTGAATGTCACATCCCTTGCGAATGGCGGGAGCAACAGCAACATTGGGGCTTCATCAAGCGCAGCGAGCAATCTGGTGATCAATGGGGGAACATTTGCCTATGCGGGAGCCGCGGCGAGTACAGACAGGCTCTTTAGCGTAGGCACGGCCGGGGCCACTCTGACTGTGCTTGGCAGCGGCGGTGTTACCTTCACGAATACCGGGAGCATAGACTTCAATGGTCAGACAGGGGCACGCACTCTCACGCTGGCGAATGCAAGCGCCGGCACCAGCACGATAGCAGCAGTCATCGGTGACAATGGCGGCCCAACATCAGTGACGAAGATCAATGCTGGCATCTGGGCTCTGACGGGTGCGAACACTTACACTGGAGCTACTACGATCAACGGAACCAGTTCCACCATACTAAGCGTGACCAGCCTGGCGAACGGGGGGAGCGCCAGCAATATTGGCGCGTCGAGCAACGCAGCGACCAATCTTGTGCTTAACGGCGGCACGCTCCGATATACCGGAACCGGAGCAAGCACTGACAGGCTTTTCAGTGTGGGAACAAGCGGAGGTATTTTGGATGCCTCTGGCACTGTTGCTGAACTGAAATTTACCAATACAGGAAGCATGGGATTCAACGGTCAGACGGGTGCACGCACGCTTATGCTGATCGGTACATATCTTGGGTTTAACACTGTGGCGGCTGTTATTGGGGACAATGGCGGAGCCACCTCGGTGACGAAGGCCGGTACTGGAAAATGGGTGCTGACTGGCAACAATACATATTCCGGCACCACAACCATCAGCGGGGGAGTGCTCCAAATCGGGTACCTCACCGCAAGCGGCACGGTGGGAACAGGGAATATCGTGAACAACGGCATTTTGGTGCTGTATCGGACAGATGCCTTCACGTTGTCGAATGTCATCAGCGGGACCGGATCAGTTTCGCATGCACAGGGCGCCGCGACTCTTGCCGGGCTGAATACTTACACAGGGACCACTGCTGTTGCAGCAGGCACCGTTATTGTGGACACGCTTGCCGATGGCGGGAGTGCCAGCAACATCGGGGCCTCCACCAACGCGGCCAACAATCTTCAACTCACCGGGGGTACGTTCAAATACACAGGGGCAGGAGTCAGCACGGATCGTCTTTTCACGATCGGAGTAACGGCAACGATTGATGCCTCCGGCACCGGGGCTTTAAACTTTACGAACACGGGGATCATGGGGAGGATGTTAACTGGAACACGGACGCTGACCCTGACCGGCACCAATACAGGCAGTAACACGATTGCCGCAGTCATCAGCGACAACACAGGGGCCACTTCATTAGTGAAGACCGGCACAGGAACCTGGGTGCTTTCTGGATTAAACACCTACACGGGTGTCAGCACTGTCAGCGGAGGCGTGCTGTCAGTCTCGAGCCTGGCAGATGGTGGTTCTGCAAGCAACATCGGAGGGGCGACTAATGCGGCCACGAATCTTGTGCTGAATGGCGGCACTCTGCGGTATACAGGAGCAGCCGGAACTACGGATCATCTCTTCAGTGTGGGAACGGGCGGGGGGACGCTGGATTCTTCGGGGACGGAGGGCATTACTTTCTCCAACTCAGGCAGCATGGGGTTCAATGGCCAGACCGGGGCGAGAACGCTGACGCTCACTGGAACTGGCGCTTTTGCGACCAATCAGATTGCCGTGGGAATCGGAGATAACGGGGGTGCGACTTCGGTGGTCAAAAATGGAAGCGGCACATGGTCGATAACGGGGACGAACAGCTACACCGGCACCACCACGATCAACGCCGGGACTTTGATTGTTGGGGCCAATGGAATCCTCGGCAATTTGGGAACAGGCAACATCATCAACAACGGGCAACTGATGGTCATGCGTTCGAACGCCTTGACGATGGCTCAGAGCATCAGCGGCAGCGGCAATCTTATCCAAGCGGCTGCAAACACGCTGACGCTGAGCGGAACCAACACCTACACCGGAGTCACGATGATCGGCGGCGGGGGCACGCTGAGCATTTCCAGCCTGGGCAACGGGGGCAGTGCGAGCGGGATTGGCGCCGCAACGAATGCTGCGGGCAACATCGAGTTTTCCAGTGTCAATGCGACACTCAAATACACGGGAGCGGCCACCAGCACGGACCGGCTTTTCAGCATTGATGCCGGGGCGGGAGCGGTGATTGATGCGTCTGGCACGGGGGCGATTAATTTCACCAACACCGGTGCCATGGGGCTGACACCTGGCGGCGCCAGTGCGCGCAGCCTGACACTGACAGGATCGAACACCGGCAACAACACGCTTGCCGCTGCGATTGGTGAAAGCGGGGTCACGACTTCAGTCAGCAAGACTGGCAACGGCACGTGGCTGCTGACAGGTGCAAACACCTACACCGGGGCGACGACGATCAGTGGAGGGAAACTGGTGGTCTCAAGCCTGGCTGATGGTGGAAGTGCCAGCAGCATTGGGGCTGCCAGCAATGCGGCGGGCAATCTGGTGCTCAATTCAGCCACACTGCAGTACACCGGCAGCGGTGGGAGCACGAACCGACTTTTCAGCATTGGCACAGGCAGCGGGACGCTGGATGCCTCCGGCACCGGGGCCGTGAATTTTACCAATACAGGAGCCATGGGGTTTAACGGACAGAGCGGAACACGAGGGCTGTCACTTGCCGGCACAGGCACGGGGTCGCTGGCTGCCGCAATTGGTGACAATGGTGGAGCCACTATCGTTCTTCTGACAGGTTCTCCCACCTGGACACTCAGCGGCGCCAGCACTTACACTGGTGGAACGCGGGTGTTTGGCGGCGTGCTCATTGTCTCCACACTGGCCGATGGCGGCCTGGCCAGCCCATTGGGCGCATCCAGCAATGCTGCGACCAATTTGTGGCTAAGCGGGGGAACACTGAGATACCTTGGGGCTGCTGTCAGCACGGACCGGTTGTTCACGCTGGGAGCCTTGAACAGCGCCTTAGACGCTTCAGGCACGGGAGCTGTGAAATTTACCAACACGGGCAGTCTGGATCTGAATGGAACGGGTGGTCGAATGCTCACGCTCACTGGCACCAACACCGACGACAATACACTGGCTGCGGGCATTGGTGATAATGGTGGGGCTACGATCCTGACCAAGTCTGGTGCAGGCAAGTGGGTGATCACGGGAGCCAACACCTATACGGGAGCCACCAATATCAACGCCGGCATATTGCAGGTGGGGGATGGAGGAACTACGGGCACGCTGGGGAGCGGGACGGTGAACAACTCTGCAGCGCTCGTCATCAACCGCTCGGATGCGGTCACGATTGCCAACGCCATCAGCGGTACTGGAACGTTTACGCAGGCAGGTGCAGGAACAACCACATTCAGCACCGGCACCAAAAGCTATACGGGAGCCACTTTTGTGAATGCGGGCAAGCTGCAGGCGGGAGGAACGAATGCCTTTAGCACGGGCTCGGCAGTGACGGTGGCGAGCGGGGCGGTGCTGGAGGTGAATGGCTTCAATGTTGTTGTCGGCGGACTGTCAGGAGCGGGGACGGTGCAGAATGGGACGGCCACCGGAGCGACCCTGAATATTGGTGGCTCTGCCAACGCTTCGTTTGACGGGCTCATTCAAAATGGCGGCAGCGGGTTCATGTCCGTCAACAAGGGGGGGCTGGGAGGCACGCTGACGCTGACGGGCAGCAATACCTACACGGGAGGAACTGTGGTCAGCGCTGGAACGCTGAGCGTCTCCACCCTGGCGAATGGCGGCGTGGCGAGCAACATTGGGGCGTCCAGCAATGCGGCTTTCAACCTGCTTCTCAATGGTGGCACGCTCAGCTATACGGGAGCTGCCGTTTCTACTGACCGGTTGTTTTCCGTGACGACTGCGAATGGCACGCTGGATGCCTCGGGTACGGGAGCGGTGAATTTTACCAACACCGGAAGCATGGCCTTTAACAGCCAGACGGGGGCGCGCGTGCTGACGCTGACTGGAACAAATACCGGAGCGAATACGATCGCCGCAGTGATCGGCGACAACGGTGGGGCGACGGCGCTTTTGAAAACAGGAACGGGCAAATGGGTGCTGACTGGAAACAGCAGCTACACGGGGGTCACGACCATCTCGGGCGGGGTGCTGGCTGTTTCTAGTCTGGCGAACGGGGGCTCCAGCAGCAGCCTGGGCGCGGCCACGAGCCTGGCCAGCAATCTGGTGATCGGCGGCGCTACTTTGCAATATCTGGGGGCGGCAGCCAGCACGGACCGGCTCTTCAGCGTGGGGAGCAGCGGCGGTACGCTGGATGCTTCTGGCACCGGTGCGGTGAATTTTACCAACACCGGAAGCATGGGATTTAATGGTGTGACAGGAACCCGTACGCTGACACTCACGGGAACGAACACGGACAGCAACACGATCAACGCGATCATTGGTGACAACGGTGGTGCTACTACGGTGGTGAAATCTGGTGTGGGAACGTGGGTGCTGAATGGAGCGAACACCTACACCGGAAGCACCACGATCAACACCGGGGTGCTGCAAATCGGCAGCGGAGGCACCACAGGCACACTGGGGACTGGTGCCGTAACAAACAACGGCAACCTGACGATCAACCGTTCGGATGCCACCACGATCAGCAACACCATCAGCGGCAGCGGCTCCCTGATACAGGCAGGCAGTGGCACGACGACGCTCAGCGGCAGCAATTCCTACGCAGGGGCGACGACGGTCACCGCAGGTGTCCTCAAGGTTTCCACGCTGGCCAATGGCGGCAGCAACAGCAACATTGGCTCCTCCAACAATGCGGCCAGCAATGTGGTGCTGAATGGAGGTGCGCTGCAATATACCGGAGCGGCCGTGAGCACGAATCGTCTTTTCAGTGTGGGAACGAGCGGCGGCACGCTGGATGCCTCTGGCACTGGTGCGGTGAATTTCACGAACACGGGAAGCGTGGGGTTCAATGGCCAGAGTGGTGCGCGCACTTTGACTCTCACGGGGAGCAACACGGGCAGCAATACTCTGGCTGCGGTGATCGGTGACAGTGGGGGGGCTACATCGCTGACGAAGTCCGGTGCAGGCACCTGGGTGCTGACGGGAACGAATACTTACACGGGCACGACGACCATCAGCTCAGGGGTGCTGCAGGTGGGGAATGGTGGCACGAGCGGCTCTCTGGGCAGCGGTGCGGTGACCAATAATGCAAGCCTGGTCTTTAATCGGTCGGACGCGATTACCGTGGCCAACGTCATCGGTGGCAGCGGGTCTTTGACTCAGGCGGGCTCTGGAACCATGACGGTGAGCGGGGCTAACACCTACACGGGAAGCACCATCATCAACGCCGGAGTGCTGAGTGTGGCATCCATTGCAAACGGTGGCACCAGCAGCAATCTGGGAGCCTCCAGCAGTGCGGCGAGCAACCTCGTGATCAATGGCGGCACGCTGAAGTATACGGGGGCTGCGGCCACGACGGATCGTTTATTCAGCGTGGGGACGAGTGGCGGTACGGTGGATGCGTCCGGGACTGGGGCGGTGAATTTTACGAATGCCGGAAGCATGGGCTTTAACGGGCAGAGCGGAGCGCGCACGGTGACGCTCACGGGCACGAACACTGGCAGCAACACGATCGCTGCAGGCATAGGTGACAACGGAGGGGCGACCGCGCTGGTGAAATCGGGCACGGGAACCTGGGTGCTGATGGGAGCCAATACTTATACCGGCAGCACCACCATCAATGCCGGGGTGCTGCAGGTAGGCAACGGCAGCACCACGGGCACCTTGGGCAGCGGGGCGGTGATCAACAATGCTCAACTGACCGCCAACCGTTCCGACGCCATCACCATCAACAATACGATAAGTGGCGGCGGTTCGTTTACCCAGGCGGGGACAGGGACCACGAGGCTGAGCGGCAGCAACTCCTACACTGGAGTGACGACGATCACCTCTGGAGTGATGAATGTGACGAGCCTGGCGAACGGCGGGAGCAGCAGCAACATTGGTGCGTCAAGCAATGCGGCCACGAACCTGGTGATCAATGGAGGGACGCTGCAATACACGGGGAGCAGCAATGTGAGCACGGACCGGCTTTTCAGTGTCGGGCTGGGCAGCGCGGTCATTGATGTGTCCGGAACGGGCACGGTGAATTTTACGAACACCGGAAGCATGGGTTTCAATGGGGAAAGCGGCGCGCGCACGCTGACTCTCACTGGGACGAACACGTCCGGGCAGAACATCATCGCCGCCGCCATCGGCGATTTTGGCGGGGCTACTTCCGTGACTATCGACGGCGCGGCTACATGGGTGCTCACGGGAGCCAACACCTATACAGGAGCCACGACCTTGAGCGCAGGTGTATTGCAGATCGGAGGCAACAGCCTGGCTTCCGCCATCATCGTGGGAGCGAACGCCACCCTTGAGATCAATGGAGTGAATGCCAGCATAGGCTCCCTGGCCGGATCTGGAACTGTGCAGAACAATTCGGTGACTGCGGCGACGCTGACCCTGGGCGGAAACGATCTCAACACGACCTTCAGCGGTGTCATCAAAGATGGTGGTGCAGGTGCGCTGTCGCTGGTCAAAACGGGTGCGGGGACCTTTACGCTCACAGGAGCCAACACCTACAACGGAACGACGACGATCAGCGCGGGCGAACTGCAGGTGGGATCTGGCGGCACGACAGGAACGCTCGGCAGCGGGGCGGTGACGAACCATGCGCAACTGACGATCAACCGTTCGAACGCCATCACGCTGGCCAATGTGATTGGTGGAAGCGGGTCGCTCACGCAGGCGGGTGCCGGCACCACGACGCTGACGGGAAGCAACAGCTACAGCGGCAGCACGACCATCAGTGGTGGAGTGCTGAGTGTGGCCCTACTGGCGAACGGGGGGGCAAGCAGCAACATTGGAGCCTCTAGCAATGTGGCGAGCAATCTGGTGCTCAATGGCGGCACGCTGCAATACACGGGTGCGGATGTGAGCACGGACCGCTTGTTCAGCGTGGGAACGAATGGAGGCACGGTGGACGCATCTGGCACAGGTGCCGTGAATTTTACGAACACGGGCGGCCTGGGATTCAACGGGCAGATCGGCATCCGTACGCTGACCCTCACGGGGACGAACAGCGGAGGCAACACGCTGGCTGCAGTGATTGGCGACAATGGTGGAGCGACATCGGTGACAAAATCTGGGACGGGTACCTGGATCCTGACCGGTGCGAACAGCTACAGTGGCACCACGACGATCAATGGTGGTGTGCTGCAAGCGGGCAGCGGCGGCACTTCCGGTGCACTGGGAAGCGGAGCTGTGATCAACAATGCCGCGCTCGTGATCAACCGCTCAGATTCCATCACGGTGGCGAACGACATGAGCGGAAGCGGTTCGCTGACGCACGCAGGCATCGGGACGACGACGCTGACTGGAACGAACAGCTACAGCGGCAGCACGACGATCAGTGGTGGTGTATTGAGCGTGTCTGTGCTGGCCGATGGTGGCAGCAGCAGCAATCTGGGAGCCTCCAGCAATGCAGCGACGAATCTGGTGCTCAATGGAGGAACCCTGCAATACACAGGCGCGGATGTGAGTACGGACCGCTTGTTTAGCGTGGGGAGCAATGGTGGCACCGTGGATGCCTCTGGTACGGGAGCGGTGAATTTTACCAATACCGGCAGCCTTGGCTTCAATGGCCAGAGCGGTGTGCGGACACTGACCCTGACGGGAGCCAACACGGGCAGCAACACGCTGGCGGCGGTGATGGGTGACAGCGGAGGAGCCACGACGCTGCTGAAATCTGGTGCAGGAACGTGGGTGATCACCGGAAACAACACCTACACGGGGACGACGACGATCAGCGCCGGGGAGCTGCAGGTCGGCGGTGGTGGAACAACGGGAGCGCTGGGGACAGGTGGTGTGATCAACCACGGCAGCCTGGTGCTGAACCGATCTGACGCCATGACAGTGGCCAATGATATCAGCGGGAGCGGGGGGCTCACTCAAACAGGAGCTGGTACCACGACGCTGAGCGGGACCAGCAGCTACACTGGCGGCACGACAATCAATGGTGGCGTACTGAGTGTGGCCGTCCTTGCCAACGGTGGTGAGAGCAGCAACATCGGAGCTTCAGGCAATGCGGCGACGAATCTGGTGCTCAATGGCGGCAGCCTGCAATACACGGGCGCGGATGTGAGCACAGATCGACTGTTTAGCGTGGGAGTAAATGGAGCCACAGTGGATGCATCAGGCACTGGCGCGGTGAATTTCACCAATACGGGCAGCCTGGGCTTCAATGGGCAGAGCGGCGCACGCACATTGACACTCAGTGGAAGCAATACGGGCAGCAACATGCTTGCCGCAGTGATCGGCGACAACGGCGGGGCGACGTCGCTGACGAAATCCGGGGCTGGCACCTGGGTGCTGAGCGGTGCAAACACCTATACTGGCAGCACTTCAGTCAGTGCAGGCACCTTGCAGATCGGCGATGGCGGCACGACGGGCTCCCTCTCCGCCAGCAGCGCGCTGAGCACTGATGGAACGCTGGCCTTTAATCGTTCAAACACGGTGACGCAGGGGACAGATTTTGCCAACGTGATCAGCGGCAGCGGTGCTGTGACGCAGGCGGGAAGCGGCACGCTGACCCTCAACGGCAGCAACACGTACGCAGGAGCAACGAATGTGAACGCAGGCACGCTGGAAGTGACCAGCAACAACGCGCTGGGCACCAATGCCACAGGCACTGCAGTGGGCAGCGGCGGAACGCTGCTGCTTAACAACGTGAACTACAGCACGGCGGAAGATCTCACGCTCAATGGCAGTGGGGTCGGTGGCGGCGGGGCGCTACGCAACAGCGGCACGAGCACCTATTCGGGGCAGATCACTGCTGCGACGGATGCGAGCATCAATGCCGGTGGCGGCATCCTGACCCTCACGGGAGGGCTGGTGAAAGACGGCACTGTATTGACCATCACAGGAGGTGGCACGGTGTACGTGAGCGGCACGGGCATCAGCGGGGCGAGTGCAAACTCGGATCTGGTGGTGGATGGCACAAATCTGGTGGTCAGCGCGGACAGCGACTACAACGGCCCGACCACGGTGAAGAACGGTGCGATGCTGGTGGCGAATGCTGCGGTGACGACGACGCAGTTTGACCTCAGCAGCAACAGCATGCTGGCGGGAACGGGAAGCATCACCACTGCGGTGGACCAGTCCATTTTCATGAATGGAACGATGACTGTGGGAAATCCGGCGGTGGCGCCTGTGGCAACGAGCTTTGCTCTCACAACGTCTGGCGCGGGTGCGGTGGTGATGGGCGCAGGCAGCGTGATCCAGCTGGATTTGTTTTCTGGAGCTGGCTTGGGCAACAACCTTGCAAACGCTGCGGCAGCAGATTCCATCAACCTGCATGGCAAGATCGACGCCACAGCGGGAGGCACGCTGGTCGTTGGCAACCCCACCAGCATGACGGGCTTTCGTGGCGGCGACCAATGGCAGTTGTTTCATCTCAACAGCGGCAGCGCCAATGCAGGCAGCTTTGTCTCGGAGCTGGCGCTGAATGACAGCAGCCTAAGACTGGCGAGCGGATTTACGAGCCACCTGGATCAGGGTACGGGCGTCTTTACCATCATTGATACCAATGGAGGTCTGGCGATTGCGAGCGCGGAAGGGCAGGCGCTGATCGGCGGTGGGAACACTGTGACCTCCGACCTGAACGGCCATCTTTTCAATCTTCGTGCCGGTGGTGGCGAAGAGGAGGAGAGTGACCCGAGTGCGGGCTCGATCGCCGCAGCTCTCGATGAAGGGGTGATTATGGGCGAGGGCGACGGAAATTCTGAGAAGAAGGAGTCTCCCATCGTCAAGCGTGTGCCACGCTCGCGTCAGTGGGAAGTGTTTGCCACGGTGAACTACGGCAATGTCAAACTCACGCCCATCCGTACACAAGCGGGTGTGCAGGTGGACTCGTGGGCTTCTGGAGCGGGCCTGGAGCGCCATTTCACGCGCGGACTGACGCTGGGCTTTGCCTTGTCCTTCCTGCAGAGCACGCAGGGGTTCACGGGCAATGCGGGGAGCCTGTACATGGAAGGACCGGCGCTCTCCAGCTATGTGTCGTATGTGCGCGGCGGATTCTGGAACAGCCTGCTGTACAGTTTTGGCACCTACCAGATGGACACTGTGCGCAATCCTGGAGCTCCATTCCCCACGGCGAACGGTTCAACGCGCGCTTATACGCATTCGGTGCAATACAATACGGGTTGGAACTTCCGCTTTCAGAACAAGACACTGGTCACCGGGCCGTTCGTCGGGGTGGACTATCTGCATGGCACGGTGGACGCATACAACGAAACCGGAGGAGGCCTGGCGGCGCTGCATTATGGCGCGCAGAGCTTCCAATCTCTGGTGAGCCGGATCGGCTGGTCGGTGTCGAAGAAACTGGAGACAAGCTTTGCCACGATCACACCACAGCTGCGACTGAGCTATGAGCGGCAGAACATCAAGAACAACAACGGCACCAGCGTGTCCTTGATCAACGTGCCGTTCTCCTCTTTTGCAGGCAACCAGAACCCCGGGCAGGATTACCTGGTGGCCGGACTGGGGGTGAGCCTAGCCTTCACCGATCGTTTCAGCCTGATGCTGTCTTATCAGGGGCAGTTCTTCAGGCATGATCTGCAGGCACACTTTGGAAGCATCCGTTTCAGCTACCAATTCTAGCGGCGGGTCGGCAGCGGCTGCGCTACAGCAGCCGCTTGCGCTTGAAGTAAACGATCGGCAGGATGGCGGAGAGGACGATCATGACCATGACGAGGGCGAAGGCCCAGCCGTTGTTGGCGGCGGGGAGGCCGACGTTCATGCCGTAGATGCTGGCGATGAGGGTGGGCGGCATGAAGAGCACGCTGGCCACGGTGAAGATCTTGATGATCTGGTTCTGCTGGATGTTGATGAGGCCGAGGGTGGACTCCAGCAGGAAGGTCATCTCCTGGGTCTGCTGGTTGGTGTAGTCGTCCATGCTCTTGATGTCGCGCATGACGCTGCGGAACTGGGCGGCGAGATCTCCGCGCATCCAGGTGGCGGCGTTGTTGAGGAAGTACTGCAGCATGCGGCTGATGCTGAGCAGGCTCTCGCGCACATTGGCGACGAGGGCGCTGCGGCGGCCGAGGAGCTTGACGACATCGCTGAGGTCTTTTTCCACGGCGGCGTGAGCTTTGTGGGGATCGAGGCGGAAGATGTCGCGGCAGATTTTTTTCATGTCGCCCTCGACCTGTTGAAGAGCATCGGCGATGCGAGCCACGATGAGTTCGAGCAAGAGGAGGAAGACGGCGTCGCTGGTGAGCGGCGAAGTGCACTGGCGCTTGGCCTGGTCTGCGAGGATGCGGAAGGAAAGCGGGTCGGCATAGCGGACTGTGGTGAGGCAGTCGGGCGCGATGACGAAGGAGATGGAGGTGTTGTCGGGGTCGGGGGTGTCGAGACCGACGGGCAGCCAGGCGGTCATGTAGAGAGTGCCCTTTTCAGTGTAGAGTCGGCTGGACTCCTCGATGTCCTGCATTTCCTCTCGTGTGGGCAGCTGGTATTCGAGCCACTTTTCAGCCTCGATTTCCTCGGCACGGCCGGGGTTCAGCAAATCCAGGAAGACGATATTATCCGGAAACGGATGTGTCTTTTCGTCATTCCAGTCGATGAGCTGTCCTTGCTGTGTGAGAAGTCGAACCATGCGTGAGTGCTAGCGGAAGGGTGGGGGATGCACAGGGTAGCCGCATGGCATGCATGTGCCAGAGCAAACTCGCCTGGAAAATGTGTCAGTACCGTGGCGTGGCGGGGTCCACCATGTCCGCCCAGGCGTCTATGCCGCCGCGCATGCTCTGAGTATGGACAAAGCCGTGCTGCCGCAGAAACTGGGTGGCGCGCAGGCTGCGCATGCCGTGGTGGCAGTAAATGATGATGTGCTCCTGCGTATCGGCAAAGACCTGCTGGGCCAGCTCTCCGAAACGAGAGAGAGGCACAAGCTGTGCGTCCGGCAGGCGGCAGATCTGCCACTCGCTCTCCTCACGGCAGTCGATGATTCGGCAGGTGCGCGGACCGGGACGCTCCATCAGGTAGCTGACGTCCGTGGGGCTGATCTCGAGCGGGGTCTCAGGCGTCATGGCAGTGCATCAGGGGCGCACGGTGACTGGCGTGCCGATGGAGACGTGATTGTAGAAAGTGGCCGCCATGTGGGGAGGCATGCGGACGCAGCCATGGGAGGCTGGATAGCCGGGCAGGAAGCCCTCGTGCATGCCGATGCCGCCGGTGAAGCGCATGAAGTGGTGCATTTTAGAACCCTCGAAGCGGGTGCCGGGCGGGGGCTTGTCCTTGGTCACGTCAATATTGGCCATGACAACATTGCCAGCCCCGTCCACGAAGTCGCCGTAGAGGTTGGACTTGTGCCACTGGTCCTTCTCAAAGATTTTGAATTTGCCGGTCTTGGTGGCGTGGCGCTCGTCGCCCGTGGAGAGGGCGGAGACACCAGCGAGGGTGCCACCTTTGTAAAAGTAGGCTTTTTGGTCGCTGAGGTCGATGATGATGTTGGGAGCGCCGCTCAGGCCGTCGCCATCCCAGTAGGAGTCCTGGTCGGCATTGTACATAGCCGAATGGGGAACACTTTGGGTCGGGAAGGCTTCCAGGTACTGCGTCTGACCGCGTGAGCCTCCTCCACTTTGGCAGGAAGCCAGGAGAGCAAGGATGGGGATAAGGGCTAGGCGTACGGTCTTGGAGATCACCAGTTGACTCATGCGTAGGAGGTTACGTTTGCAGGGGCGAAAAGGCCGGTACCATATGCCGCGATGCGGCGCGTCTGTCCAGCGTCAATCCATGCGGGAAGCAGGCTGAATCTCCGGCTGGAGGGCTGGGAGGTGGAGAAGCTGCATTGAAAAGCGAAAAAGGCCGGTTTCTGGCGTTTGTTGCCCATGCGCCGTTTTCTTTTGCTGCCGCTTGTTGCTGCCTCGTTGAGTCAAGCCGAAACGCCCTCCCAGCCGTCTGGCAGCGGGACGCTGTTCAATGGATGGAAGCTCTCCCCTGCGGGCAGCCATGTGGCGCTGCCTGGAGACATGCCGCTGAAGATGATCCTGTCTCCAGACGGCAAGGTGGCGGTGGCTGTGTGCGCCGGGTACAACAGCCCCGGGCTGGCGGTGCTGAGCGTGGCGGAGCAGAAGCAGACGCAGTTCATCCCCATCCCGCACATCTGGAACGGGCTGGCTTTTGATCGTGAGGGAAAGCGTCTGTTTGTGAGCGGCGGCAATTCCGGAGAAGTTCATGTGTTTAAGTATGAGGCGGGGGAGGTTTCCCCGCTGACCTCGGTGAAGGTGGCGAAGGAGGGCGCGCCCAAGTTTGTGGCCGGCATCTCGGTGCACCCGGAAGACGGCAGGCTGTATGTGTGCAACGAAGCCAACCATGAGCTGTGGGTGCTGAATGCGGAGACGCTGGCGGTGGAGCAGACGGTAGCCGTGGGGCTGCACCCGCATACATGCCACTTTGGCGCGGACAAGCGGCATGTTTATGTGAGCAACTGGGGCGCGCGCAGTGTGTCGATCGTGGATGCGACGCAGGGCAAAAAGCTGCGGGATCTCAGCGTGGGCGTGCGGCCGAATGACATGGCGCTGGCCGAGGACGGGCGGCTGTTTGTGGCCTGCGCGGGAGACAACACCGTGCATGTGATCCAGACGCGCACGCTGGAGAAGAAGGGCGAGGACGCCGACAGCTCCCGCCGGCTGTGGGACGGGACGCGGGAGATTATCTCGACTTCGCTCTATCCGCAGTCGCCGGAAGGCAGCACGCCGGATGCGCTGGCGGTTTCCCCGGATGGGAAGACGTTGTTTGTGGCGAATGCGGACAACAACTGCGTGATGGTGGTGAACATCGGTGAATCTGTCTCCGAGCCCGGCGAGAAGTATGCGGAAAAGATCAGCGCGGTGGAGGGCTTCATCCCTGTGGGATGGTACCCCACCTCGCTGGTGGTCAGCAGCGATGGCGGCACGCTTCTGGTGGGCAATGGCAAGGGCATCAGCGCGATGCCGGACCCGAGCAAGGATGGCGAGCTCAAAGCGGGGGAAAAGCAGAAGGCCATCCACCCAGGGCGCACTCTGGACGGCAGCGTGAGCTTCATCGCCAAGCCGGATGACAAGCAGATGACCGCCTACACGGCGCAGGTGAGGAAGAACTCGCCCTACAAGCCGGAGATGCTGCGCACGGCACAGAAGCCGAACGACTGCGTGATCCCTGCCAAGGTGGGAGAACCCTGCCCGATCAAGTATGTGCTGTACATCATCAAGGAAAACCGTACGTATGACCAGGTGCTGGGAGATATGAAGGACGCCAAGGGCAAGCCCATTGGCAACGGTGATCCGAGCATCACGCTCTACGGCGAGGACGTGACACCCAACCAGCACCAGCTCTCGCGCGATTACGTGCTGCTGGACAATCTGTACTGCAATGGAGAGGTGAGCGTGGACGGGCACAGCTGGTGCGACGCCGCGATGGCCACGGACTGGAATCAGCGCTCGTGGACGCAGAGCTACTCCTCCCGCAAGGACAAGCTGCCGGGGAATGACGAGCTCGAAACGCCGACGGCGGGCTACCTGTGGGACCAGTGCAAGCGCGCAGGCATCAGCTTCAAGACGTATGGCGAAGGCGCGCAGCGCGTGCCGAGTGTGAATCGCGGGAAGTGGAGTGAAACGCGGGACATGGAAAAGTGCCAGAACTGGATCAACGACCTGCACGAGGCGGAGAAGACGGGAGAGCTGCCACGCTTTACCATCATGGCGCTGGGGGAAAACCACACCAAGGGCACCACGCCCGGAGCGCATACGCCGGCGGCGTGCGTGGGCAGCAATGACCTGGCCTTTGGCAAAATCATCGAGGCTGCCACGAAGTCGAAGTTCTGGAAGCAGATGGCGATTTTTGTGATCGAGGATGATGCGCAGAACGGGCCTGATCATGTGGATGCTCACCGGACGATCGGCTCAGTCATCAGCCCCTGGGTGAAGCCGCGCAGCCTGGACCACACGCTGTACACCACGGCGAGCATGATCCGGACGATGGAGCTGATCCTGGGCCTGCCGCCGATGACGCAGTATGATGCCGGAGCGACGCCGATGTTCCGCTGCTTTACGGACGAGCCCGTGATGAGGGAATACAAGGCGAGGCAGCCTAAGGTGGACCTGCTGGCGAAGAATACTCCGGCATCACCGGGAGCGAAGGCCAGTGCGATGATGGACTTTGATGAGTACGATGAAGCGCCGGAGGATGAGCTGAACCGCATTCTTTGGACGGAAGCGAAAGGGCCGAATGTGCCATATCCTGCACCGATTCACCGGGTGCTGTTTACGGAGTAGAGCTTTAGTAGTCATCCACACTCAGGTCGGGCATGAGGAGGCTAGGCCGTGTTTGAAAACCCTCAAGAGCCATATCTGAGCCAGTCGATGACGGAGGCAAACTGAATGAGGGAGAGGAAGTGGCGAGCAAGCTT